>JBKQQE010000523.1:0-5855 GCA_052326245.1 Xanthobacteraceae bacterium
CCCGCGAGGCGGCGGGACTCACACTGGCCGAGGTGTCCCGGCGTTGTGGCATCGACCAGCCGGCCCTTTCACGCCTGGAGAATGGGCACAACAAGAACCCGACGCTCGACACGCTATGGCGCTACGCGGCCGCAGTCGGGCGGCGCCTGGTTCTGACCACCGAAGCCATCCGCGACACGCGGCCGACGCAGGGCAAGGCGAAGCGGATTCGTGCAGCACCAGAGTTGTAGATGGTGGGCTTCTCGTTCGTAGCCAAGGGCACCGGGAACCGGGACGCGGGCACCGGGAACCGGGACGCGATTAGTTTGCCCAGGAGCCTGGACAGCAAATTGCCGTCAATACTAATCGCGTCCCGGTTTCCGCTCCCCGCACACCCGCGATCGGATCCTGGCCACGGCCGAGGACGTCATCCGCCGGTTCGGCCCGGCCAAGGCGACCGTAGGGAACCGGGACGCAATTAGTTTGCCCAGGAGCCTGGGCAGCAAATTGCCGTCAATACTAATCGCGTCCCGGTTTCCGCTCCGAGGAGGGTCCGTCGCTATTGCCCTTGCAGGCGAATCTCTGCCGCCTGGGCTGTCTTGCCGATGGGTCGTTTGACTACGGGCTGTCGATGTTCAGCACACTGGGCATGATCCGCGGCCGGGCGGCCCGCAAAAAGGCTCTTGGCGAGGCGGCCCGCATCCTCCGCCCCGGCGGCCGGCTGGCCCTGCACGTGCATAACCTCTGGCTCAATTTGCGCGACCCTCAAGGTCGTCTCTGGCTGCTGGGCCAGCTCGGTCGGGCCTTGCGACTTCAGCCTGGCGTGGGCGACCGCCGGATGACCTCCCGGGGCATCCACGGCATGGAAGTCCACCTCTATCGCTGGGGCGAGCTGAAGCGCGAGCTGCGCGGGGCAGGATTCAGGATCGACGAGGTGATACCGCTGGAGGACGTCTCCTTCGCGGTCATCTCCAAACCGTGGCTACTACACCGCCTTCGAGCTGGGGGATGGATCGTGTTTGCGCGCAAGCCGTAAGTCGTCTGGTCGGGCTTGCACCCAACGACCGGGAAATGTCGAGAGCGTCCGGTGAACCCCATCTTTACGGGCGTGGAACCGGGAGGCAATTAGTTTGCCCAGGAGCCTTGGCAGCAAATTGCCGTCAATACTAATCGCGTCCCGGTTTCCGCTCCCGCGTCCCGGTTTCCGCTCCGCAGCGTCAAAATATTCCAAACTCGCGTTCCTCGTCTCTCGCCTGCTCATGATGCACGGCCTGTTGCTGCGCGAGGAGCTCACGGCGCGCCCACGCAGCCACCGTAGGCCGATGATGTTTCAGCAATGTTTTCAGAGGCGTCGCGTACTGCTCGAAGTAAGGCACCCGCGACCCGCTCCGTATAAACGTCATCATACTCGCGCTCAGCGCGTCCAGCACCGCCTCGCGATCACCGAAATCGTCCAACAGCCGCAGGACGATTGCATTCCATTGCCGGGGTTCGGGCTTCTTGCCGTCTTCCTGGCTCACGTTTTTCTCTTCCGCTGCGTCTTTCACCGGTCTGGGTACAGGCTCGAACACCGGGGCAATTCGCATTAACAACACGGGACCGTATTCAGGGTGCCTATGGCACCAGGCCCGCAGAACGTCCCAGGGAACACCAAAGATGGGGCTTGCAACCGAATTCCCTTCCAAATCATATATCCGCAGCAGGCTTTCAAATTTCCAGATAACGTCACGGTGCGCTTCCATGCTTTCCGACACGATGGGCCAGACCACCACCCAGCAATGCGCGAAAAGGTCCGGCAGGAGCCTCTCGATCACGCCTCGGTCGCGGTAGCTCGACGACTCTTCCACACACCATCGAACGGCCTGTTGCGCCATCACCCTGGCTGCCAGAGTGCCATCAGCATCCGCGCTCCCGCGCCCGATCATCCACGACACAAGATCGTAGAAATGGCTGCTATCCATCGCGGAGCGCGCCTGATCGAGCTTTTCGATGCCGAATCCTTCCATCAGACGCCTCAGTTGGGGGCGCAGTTCATCGCACAGTTCCAGCCTTCGGAACACGTACATGCCCATTACTTCGACCGCTGCCCAATATCCCCCCGGCTCCGTGTCCAAGAGCGCGTCGATGAAGAAAGCGAGAACGGTGGGCGGCAGGTGAGAAAGCGCGCTGCCCATTGCCAGCACCCTTGCCTGGTCGGGCAATATGAGCCCCGTTCGAAGCGCGGCCGCAATTTGCTCCAGATCGCGCAGCTCGATCTTGGTCTGCATAGTAAGCCATGGTAAAAGCGGAATCATATCCGCGTCTGAGGCAATGGCGTCAAGCTTCCGGTCGATCATCGCCGAATCACTCTTTTCCGCGCCCGCCAGCATGCCGCCTAGCAGCGCCGGGTTTCGTTCACCGCTCGCTATCCGCCCAAGACAGGCGAGCACCGCATCTATCGCATCTTCGCGTTTATCGACGCTTTCGATGATATGCCTGCCCAGGGCGTGGCTGTGACGCTGTTCTGCCCGCAGCAGCGTCGGCAACAGCGTCAGGAATTCGCTCCAATGCTCGACGCACTCCTTCGCCAGAGCCTTCGCCCGCCGTTCCCCGGTTTCCAGGACATTCGCGCCCTCCTCGTAATAGCCCCAGGGCAACTCGCAGACGTATAAACGAAGCCGATGTTCAAGCGATTTTGGCGTGAGTTTCTCGTGTACTGCCTCGACCTTCTGGCGGTATTCCGACGACATGCCGCGCCCTTCGAAATTCAAGCTCATTGCCGTTTGCTCGATCGCTTCCGGCCAATAAGGGTCGCCGGGGGCCAGCACACGATCAACCATCGCTGCGATGTCATCGACCATGCCGCGCCTTATCAACCCGCAAATAGTGCCCGCCAGGTGTTTCTTGGCGGCCACACTCAGGTCATCGTGGCCGCATGCCACATTGACCAATCGGCCAAGACATGCCCGGTAGTATTCGAGTAGCTCCGCCTTAGTGGACGGCGCCCAATCCTCAAGGGCCGGTCTGCTCCCTTGGCGTTCCGCGCCTCCAGATCGCGAGAAATGCCGGACTTCGAGCCCTTCCTTAAGAGCGGCAACCGCAATGCGTTTCCGCTCCAGGTCGCCCGAGGCCAACGCTTCGTCAATCACTTTGAGCCGATTGATCGCCGGCGTTTCCGTGCCGGAAAGATAAACCTTGAACAAGGCCTTGAAACACGCCGTTGCATTATTCCCGATGCGGTCTTCGTTCTCAGCCACCGCGAAATCAAGCAACAACCGGGCTGCGCGCTCGAACGTCTCCTCCGGGAAGCAGAGCTTCTCCAGCGTCCTCACAAGCCAACGCCTTCCGCGCGTTATCCGGCGCAACTCATCTGCAACCATGCCGGCGAACGCATGCTCCAAAGCACCCGCCACGGCTGCCGAATTCACTTCCGCCATCCTGGCCAGACATTCGGCCCGCATCTCATTGTCAAGGAATGCCGCTTGCGCGTACGGCCGTCCCGGCTCGCAGAGCTGCTCAACGATTTGACGAGCTTTCTCGAGCCCGTCTAGCCCCACAAACTGCCGGAACAACGCTCTCGTCAATCGCTCGGGAGCAGGGTCAACGGCAAGCCGGTTGATTCTGCCAGGCGTCATCCGCTTCCACATGTCCGCGGCCAGCGCCAATGCTAACGGCTTTGGCTGGACCTGCACGAACCGCCCCCTTTTTTGCACAAGGCCACGCTCAATCAACGCCTGGACATGGCCGTAGGCGGCCTCCGGATCGACGCCCGCCGCCGAGGCGACGCCCCCTAGCTCTCTCTCAGCCTGTTCCGCGACGCCTACGGTGTCGTACAGCGATAAGGCTTGGGTCATGGCAAACAACTCAGCATTTGGCGCATTTCGCCCAAACACCATTTTTTCGATCAGGTCCTTGTCCGTTAACGAAGAAATGTCATAGGTGTCGAATGGCCATGCTCTCGCGATCAGCACCGCAATTTGTGGAAATCCTTGTGCGAACTGCGCAAGACGATTGGCATCGGCGTCAGTGACGCCGTGCGCCACCTGCCGGATAATATCGGTGATGACCTTGTCCGCTGCCCGAGGAATCGTGATCGAGGCGTATTCCGGTGACGGCGCCGCTACATCGTAATCGATGGTCAACAGGCTAACTTTGCTGTCAGCATGGCCCACGATCGCAGCCAGCGCTTGATGCATATCCGTCGGGCAGTCGTCAACGACAATGATCGCGGTTTTTCCGAACTCTCGAATCGCCTGCACCACTGTCAGGATGCGCTCGCTGCCGAAGCCGCCATGCGTATAGAGAACGCGCCCCCGCAGGCTTTCCGGCGATTTTTTCAGTGCCTCGAACGCCAGCCGTGTTTTTCCGAGCCCAGATAAACCGGCGATCCTCAGCACTTTCCTGGGACCGGAAAGCACTCGCACAGTCTCATCGGCCACCTGTTCAACGCGGGCGTCATCAACGAAGCGAAACTCTGCAACCCGCTTATCGCTGCCCCACCTTTCTAAAGACTGCAAAGGCAGGATACCCCCCCGCCGCACGCACTCGATCACCCAAATCGCCGCCGGATAATGATGATTCGTCCACTGAGCGATTTTGTTGGCATCCCAAAAATCGACATGCGCGGGGTTGGGGAGACTTGGCGATCCGTCGGCAAGCGCCAGGCGCATTCGCGCGATGCGTTCCTCGATCATCGCTTGAGTACATGGCCGGTTGCAGAAAATGACGTACGTTCCGCCCGCACTCAGCGTGGAAAGGATGCGTCCTTTGGCCGATCCGTCTTTTTCCCGCAACTCAGCAGCGCACTTCGCCGGCGGCATATCGGTCGCTTTAACTTGGAAAAGAACCAGCCGGGAGCACAGAAACGCCGTGCGGTCTGGCCCACCCGTCCACTCGATGCGGCCGTCCTCTCCGCCATCCGCGACGTTGATCTGTGCCGGCACGTGAATTCCCGAGCGCGACAGCCCGGCAGATTCCGCCTCCAAATGAATTAGCTGGCGGAGCAACTCCACCAAAAGCGTTTGATTCAACGCTCGGATCTCGTCGGCAGAAACCGACAACACCAAATGCGGTGTCACGGCCGAGCTACTTCTGCGGCTGGATTCTTCAATGAACTGACATAGCAACGCAATGGCGTCGGGCAATCCGTCCGCGTGGCGCCTGCCTTTCAGAATGTTCCGATAGGTTTGCACCGGCATCTTAAGCTTTTCCGCCGCTTCCACTTGAGAAAGGCCAAGCCTTGCTTGCCAGGCTGCCAAATCCGCAGTATCCATCGCTTAACCCACTCCAGGAGACATAAGAAACATCCCAACGAATACTATATCCCATCGGGACACTCTTGTCAATACGCAGAGTACCCAAGATCGGAAATCCACCGTTTTTGGATAGAAACCCTGTCCGACGATCGCGTGCCGGGAGTCGTTGAACCTACCGGATAACCAACACCGTCGGCGGCTTTGGGTTCGTGGGACGGTGCGAGCCCGGCCGCCAGAAAGTCCGGACAGGGACGCACGGTGCCTCGCTGGTGCACCCACCCCATGACCCAGGACAGCAGGACGACGGAATCGGCGAGGTAGTGTTTCACCGATGCCTGGTCTTGCTCGCCCAGCAGTAACCCCGCATCGCGGGCGTGGAACCGGGACGCGATTAGGGGCGTGGAACCGGGACGGGGGCGTGGAACCGGGGGCGTGGAACCGGGACGCGATTAGTTTGCCAAGGAGCCTGGGGAGCAAATTGCCGTCAATACTAATTGCGTCCCGGTTTCCGCTCTCGTCCCGGTTTCCGCTCTACGCGATCAACCGCGGGAACAACCGAGCCGATGTCCTCGGCCCCGACGGCGAACGGGATATGTTCCTTGGCGATCTCGCCCGCACCAAAGAGACATTAGGGGCCATCCA
>JBKQQE010000524.1:0-8571 GCA_052326245.1 Xanthobacteraceae bacterium
GTTAGAACCGGGACACTAGGTCGCTCCCGCTTTGTTGCGGGCGTCGGCGTCCTGATAAGAGCTCTGCAGCTTCGCCAGCACCGACGGACCTTTCGATTTCGCGCCCAGATGCAGCCGCCTCAGCTCATCCATCAGCGCATTCAACATCGGCGGGCCGCCTTGCTCGAGGAGTTGGGCGCGGATCGAGAGTTCTTCGGAGGCGGAAGTGTGCCGGCGGCCCCATGCGCCCATCTGCGCCAGCATGGGCACGAGCTGGATCGCGGGCTCGGTCAGGCTGTAGATCGCTTTCTGCCGGTGGGTGGGGTCGCCGCTTCGGCTGAGCAAGCCTGCCTCGACCAGCCGTTTCAGCCGATCGGCAAGGATGTTGGACGCGATCCGCTCCTCCGACTGGTTCTGCAATTCGCGGAAGTGGCGGCGGTTGCCGAACATGATGTCGCGAATGACGATCAGGCTCCAGCGGTCGCCCAGCAGTTCCAGGGTGAGATTGATCGGGCAACCCGATCGATGCCCGGATTCCATCGACAACGCCTCCAAACTGCTTGCAAATTAGGACTGGTCTGGCGGGACGGCAACTGCTTTCGCGGAATCCGCCGCGGCCGGCTCGCCGCGATGCGGTCGCGTGTCGTGGCGCGCCCGACCCCGATACGACGGCATGGGCGACGCGGCGGCTTGTTGTCGGTGAATTGGAGGGCCTGAAAGCCGCGCGGGCAGTCGATCCCAGCGCGGAGCAGGGCCTGGATGCCTCGGGCTTCCCCGGGGCAAAGGGCCACTAGGCCACCAGGAAGTGCCTGGGCGCGAGCCGGGTAAGTTGCATCGAGCGCCGTCAAAAGCAACCCGCGGTTTACCACTTGGCTGTTATCCCCATTTCTGCCTTGTTCCGGCTGCGTTATAATTACAAAGCGGCGGTGGTGGGGAACACGTGCCAGCGCCGGTATCCGGACCGCTAGTGGGGACTTGATGGGAATTCGGGGGTCAGGGGTTTCGGCGCGGGCGGCGCGTGGCGCGGCTGCGCTGACGCTCTGTGTCGTGCTGGCCAATTGCGCGGCCTCCGACAAGTTTTCCAGCCGGGTCGATCCCAAATACGGGGTTTCCTCCAGCCCCCGCGTCGTTGATTTTGGCGAACCCGTTCCCAAGGGGGGCGGCACCTATCGGGTGGGCAAACCGTACACGGTCGCTGGTCGGGAATACGTGCCGTTCGAGGACACCCACTATCGGGCCGAAGGGCTCGCATCCTGGTACGGCGACGACTTTCACGGCCGGTTGACCGCCAATGGCGAGGTGTTCGACATGATGTCGCTCACCGCGGCGCACCCGACGCTGCCAATGCCCTGCTATGCCCGCGTCACCAATCTCGGCAACGGCAAGTCCGTGATCGTTCGGGTCAACGACCGCGGGCCCTATCATGGCAACCGGCTGATTGACGTGTCGCACAATGCGGCGCGGTTGCTCGACTTCAAATCCGTCGGAATCGCCCGGGTCAGGGTCGAGTATGTCGGCAGGGCCCCGCTCGAGGGCTCCGACGACCGTCTGCTCGAGGCCACGCTGCGGACGGGCGAGCCGGCGCCGCCGCCGTCGTCGGTGCGGATCGCGTCTGCGCGGCCCTTCATTTCCGAGACCACGGCAAGCGGGCGCCCGGTCCGCGGCGACGTGCCGCTGCCGGAGGGTCGGCCCTACACGCTGGGCAATGCTCCCCAAGATGTGGCGTCGCGTGGCGAGGGGCGCTTGCCGGAGGATTTCCGCACCGCGACCTATGATGCGAATTCAACGGTGCCGGTGTCCGCCTATGCTCCGGTCGCGGCGCAGCAGGATGGCATCGCGGCCCTGCTGTCAGGGCGGGGGCTCTACTGACTGCCGCGCGCTCAACTGCGTCACGGTCGTTCCACTAGGACAGGCTGCGCAGGAACGTGATCAGGCTCGCATTGACCTCGGCCGCGCACTCCTGCTGGATCCAGTGGCCCGCACCGTCGATGAGGCGTTTTTGCCTCAAACCTGGCAACACCTTTTCCATGTCGCCGACGCGCCTGGCGCCGATCAGCCCGGTGACCACCTCGTCCTGTGACCCGGCGATGAAGATCGACGGTTGGCATATCTGCGCGCCCTGCCAGGGGGCGGTCAGGTCCCAGTTGCGGTCGAGGTTGCGGTACCAGTTCAGGCCGCCGCGGAAACCCGAAGCGCGGTAGGCGGCGACAAAATTCGCGAGTTCGGTCTCCGTCAGCCACGGCGGCAAGCCGCGGGGTATGGCGCGGTCGCCGAGAAACCCCAGGCCCGGTCGCAGCATCTGCGACATGCCGGCATCACCGATACCCTTGGAAAACACCGCGCGCATGGTGAAGTCCACGTCCTGCTCGAACTCGCGTTCGGCGACGCCCGGCTGCTGGAAATACTGCCAGTAGAAGTTCTCGATTCCCTCCTTGCGCAGAGACTCCAGCGGCCGCGCGCGCCCGCGCCGCGGCGGCGGCACGCTGAGGCCGCCGACGGCCGTGAAAATGTCCGGACGGAACATCGCGGCGTGCCACGCCACCGGCGCGCCCCAGTCGTGACCGATGACCACCGCCTGCTTTTCTCCCAAAGCGCCGACCAGCGCCACCATGTCGCCGACGGTGTGGAAGATCGTATAGGCGTCGATCTCGGCCGGCGCGCTGGTGCCGCCGAAGCCGCGCATGTCCGGCGCCGCCACCCGGTAGCCGGCGTCCGCCAGGGCACCGATCTGATGCCGCCAGGAATAGGACAGTTCCGGCCAGCCGTGACACAGCAGAACCAGCGGCCCGCGCCCGGCTTCGCGAACAAACATGTCGATACCGTTCAGCGAAATTGTTCGGGACGTTGACATCGCTATTTCCGCCTTGATTCCCGGGTTTTGTTGGGTGGCGCCCGTGACTTGCCGTGGGACAACCTGCGACATTGTTTGGCGCGGGTCCAGCTGTTAGAAACGCGGCGTCCCCGAGTATAGGCAAAGGATCAGGGTAGCATCAGCTTGCGAGATCAGTCGGCAAACAAGCGTTCAGCGCCGGATCGCCGCATGGTCGGCGCGATCCTGGGCCTGGCGATCGTCGTTCTGGCCGGGCTCTGCGGTGTCGCGAGCCACGCCGCCAACAACAGCGTGCAAGGCGCCAAGAAGGACGACAGCGGTCTTGACCTCGATGCCCCGACCGCAATCCTGATCGAGGCCAGGAGCGGCAGCGTTCTTTATGAAAAGAATCCCGACCAGGTTGGGCCGCCGTCCAGCATGGTCAAGCTGATGACGGCCGAATTCGTCTTCAATTCGCTGCGCAACGGCGAGATCAAGCCGACCGACCAGTTCGTGGTGAGCGAGAACGCCTGGCGCCACGGCGGGGCGCCGGCCGGCGGTCCGACCATGTTCGCGGCGATCCACAGCCGGGTCTCGATCGACGATCTGCTGCGCGGGCTCATCATCGTCAACGGCAACGACGCGGCCATGGTGCTGGCCGAGGGCATCGCCGGCAACGAGCGCGAGTTTGCGGCCATGCTGACCAAGCGGGCTCACGATCTCGGGCTGTCGCAGTCGTCCTTCGGCAACGCCACCGGCATGTCGGACCCCGACAACAAGATGACGGTGCGCGATATCGCACGGCTCGCGCGTCACATCATTCTGACCTATCCCGACAGCTACAAGCTCTACAACGAGCGGGATTTCCTCTGGAACAAGATCCACCAGCAGAATCGCAATCCGCTGCTGAACGCCTTGACGGCGTCCGATGGACTGAGCGCGGGGTCGACCAAGGAGGGCGGCTACGGCATGGTCGGCTCGGCGGTCCAGGATGGCCAGAGGTTGATCGTGGTCGTCAACGGCCTCACCGATCCCGACGATCGCGTTGCCGAGGCGAAGAAGCTGCTGGAGTGGGGATTTCGCAATTTCGAACTACGGACCCTGTTCGCCGCCGATCACGTCGTCGGCTATGCCAGGGTGTTCGGCGGTGACAGCCGGTCGGTCGGGCTGGCGAGCCATGATGCCGTCGGTCTGATGATCCAGAAGAACGGCGCCGACAAGCTGATCGCGAGAATCGTCTATCAGGGGCCGGTGCGGGCGCCGGTGCAGCCGGGTCAGCAGGTTGGCGTCATCAGGGTCTGGCGCGGCGCCAACATCGCGGTCGAGAGTCCGCTCTACGCGACCGAAGCGGTCGGTGTTGGATCGACCATGCGGCGCGCGATCGACGGCGCCGCCGAACTGATGATCGGGTTGTTCCGCTCCGGCACCGAGAAACTCTAGTGCCCGCTTTTCGAAGTTCGTGATACATCGCTAGCATGACGTTGCACCAGGCACCGAGCTCGACAGCCCCGCGCGGGCGCTTCATCTCCTTCGAGGGAGGCGAGGGCGCCGGCAAGTCGACGCAGATCCGGCTGCTTGCCGATCGGCTCGCCGCGGCGAAAATACGGGCCATCGTGACGCGCGAGCCCGGAGGTTCTCCCGGCGCCGAAATCATGCGGCATCTGGTGTTGTCCGGAATCGGAAAACTGCTGGGTGCCGAGGCTGAAGCGCTGCTGTTCGCCGCCGCCCGCGACGACCACGTGCGCCTGCTGATCGCCCCGTCACTGTCGCGGGGGCTGTGGGTACTGTGCGACCGCTTCTCCGATTCGACGCGCGTCTATCAGGGCAGTCTCGGCAAGGTCGACCCAGCGCTGATCGACGCGTTCGATCGCGTCACGATCGATGCATTGCGGCCGGATTTGACGCTGGTGTTGGACCTGCCGGCCGAAACGGGGGTGCAGCGCGCAGCCAAGCGCCGCGGCGCCGCGGCCGCCGACCGTTTCGAGGCCGAGAACCTCGACTTCCATCGCCGCCTTCGCGACGCCTACCGACAACTCGTCCGCGACAATCCCGACCGCTGTCTGCTGGTCGACGCCGACGCCGACGAGAAGACGGTCGCGGCGCGCGTCTGGCAGGCGGCGCAGCAGCGTTTCGCCGAACTGGCGCCGCAGCGCGAGGCGGCCGGGCTGTGAGCGCCAGGGCAGCGGAAAACGGCATCGAGGTCCCCGCGCCGCGCGAGACGGTGGAGCTGTTCGGCCATGAAGACGCCGAAGCGACGTTGCTCGCGGCGTATCGGGGCGGGCGGATTCCCCATGCCTGGCTGATCGGCGGGGCGAGGGGAATCGGCAAGGCGACGCTGGCCTACCGCATGGCGCGGTTCGTGCTCGCCCATCCGGATCCCGCCGCGGCCGAGGTCCAGGCCGCGCCCACGCTGGCGGTCGCTGCCGCCCATCCGGTGGCGCGCCAGATCGCCGGCGGCAGCCACGGTTCGCTGCTCGCACTCGAGCGCACGGTCAACGACAAGGGCGTGAAACGCACCGTCATCACGGTCGCGGAGACCCGCGAGACCATCGGGTTTTTCGGCTCGACCGCCGCCGGCGAGGGCTGGCGCATCTGCATCGTCGACACCGTCGACGAGTTGAACGCCAATGCCGCCAACGCGCTCTTGAAGATTCTCGAGGAGCCCCCGCAGCGCTCGCTGTTTCTGCTGGTCAGCCACGCTTCTGCGCGGGTGCTCGCCACCATTCAGTCCCGCTGCCGGAGGCTGTCGCTGCGCCCGTTGTCACCCGACAACGTCGCCCGCGCGGTCGCGGCCAGCGCGGGGAGAAGCGCCGGCGACGCCGACGTGGTCGAGGCCGCGAACGCCGCCGAGGGCAGCGTGGCCCGCGCCCTGACGCTGCTCGGCGGCGACGCGCTCGGGCTTCACCAGCGTACCGTGGCGCTGCTGCAGAGCCTGCCGCACGTCGACCAGAGAGCGCTCCACGCGCTGGGCGATGCGCTCGGCGGCCACGACCGCACCGCGGTTGCCGCCTTCATGGACACGATCGATCGCTGGCTGAGCGAGCGGCTGAAAGTTGCCGATGCCAATGCCAATCTGGCCCGGCTTGCGCGGCTCGCGGAGGTATGGGAAAAGGTCACCCACGCCGCGCGTGACACCGAAGCCTTCAATCTTGAACGGAAACCGCTGGTTTTCTCGGTATTTGGCCTGCTCGCCGACGTGGCCCGTTGAACGCCCGCGGTGACGACGCAGCCGCGGCGGTCAGCCTGATTTCGCAGACAATCTTGCATGGCATGAAAGGCTTTCGCGGCGATGGCGAATGCGACGAAGTCCGAGACGTTCTACATCACCACGGCGATCGCCTATCCCAACGGCGCGCCTCATATCGGCCATGCCTATGAAGCCATCGCAACCGACGCGCTGGCGCGCTTCCAGCGTCTCGACGGCAAGGACGTGTTCTTCCTGACCGGGACCGACGAACACGGCCTGAAGATGATTCAGACCGCGCAGAACGAGGGATTGACGCCGCTCGAGCTGGCGACCCGCAACGCCGCGCGCTTCAAGGAGATGGACCAGCGTTTGAACATTTCGTTCGACCGCTTCATTCGCACGTCGGAGCCGGCTCACCACCGCTCCAGCCAGGAGATCTGGCAGCGCATGGCCAGGTCGGGCGACATCTATCTCGACAGCTATGCCGGCTGGTATTCGGTTCGCGACGAAGCCTACTACGCCGAGGACGAGACCGTGGTGGGCGACGATCAGGTGCGCCGTGGTCCGCAGGGCACGCCGGTCGAATGGGTCGAAGAGAAGAGCTATTTCTTCCGACTGTCGGCGTATCAGGATCGGCTGCTGGCGCTGTATGACGCTCACCCGGACTTCATCGGCCCGGATTCGCGCAAGAACGAGGTGATCAGCTTTGTCAGGAGCGGGCTCAAGGATCTTTCGATCTCGCGCACCACGTTCGATTGGGGCGTGAAGGTGCCGTCCGATCCCGAGCACGTGATGTATGTCTGGGTGGATGCGCTGACCAACTACATCACCGGCGTCGGCTTTCCCGACGAGACCGACCCGCGCTGGCGCTACTGGCCGGCCGACGTCCACATCATCGGCAAGGACATCATCCGCTTCCATGCGGTGTTCTGGCCGGCATTCCTGATGTCGGCGGGGCTGGCGCTGCCGAAGCGGGTCTATGCCCACGGCTTCCTGTTCAACCGCGGCGAGAAGATGTCGAAGTCGGTCGGCAATGTGGTCGATCCGTTCACGCTGGCCGATCAATACGGGGTCGATCAGCTGCGCTATTTCTTCCTGCGGGAAGTCTCGTTCGGGCAGGACGGCAACTACAATCACGAAGCCATCGTTGCCCGCACCAACGCCGATCTCGCCAACGACCTCGGCAATCTGGCGCAGCGCTCGCTGTCGATGGTGGCCAAGCAGTTCGCCGGCGTGCTGCCGAAGCCGGCTGCGCTGAGCGAGAACGACAAGGCCATCCTCGCGCAGGCCGACGAGATGATTGCGCTGGCGCGGGCGGCGATGCAGACGCAACAGATCCATCAGGCGCTGAACGCCATCTGGGCCGTGGTTGCCGAGGCCAACCGCTACTTCGCCGGCGAGGCTCCCTGGGCTCTCGCCAAGACCGATCCCGCGCGCCAGGGCACCGTGCTCTACGTCACCGCCGAGGTGGTTCGGCAGGTGGCGATCCTGGCCCAGCCGGTGATGCCGCAGTCCTGCGCCAAACTGCTCGACCTGCTCGGCATCGCGGGGGGCGAGAGGACATTTGCGAGCCTCGGCGCAGGCGGCCGGATCGCACCGGGACAGCAGCTGCCGCCGCCGGTCGCGGTGTTTCCGCGCTACGTCGAACCGAGCGATTCCCCGGGTAAGCCGTGATGCTCGTCGACAGCCACTGCCACCTCGACTTTCCCGATTTCGAGAGCGATCTCGATGCCATCGTGGCGCGCGCGGAGGCCGCGGGCGTCGGCAGGATCGTGACCATCTCGACCCGGGTGCGCCGGCTTCAGGCCTTGCTGGACATCACTGCGCGGTTTCCGAACGTCTACTGTACCGTCGGCACCCACCCCCATGAAGCCGACAAGGAGGACGGCATCACCGCCGAGGAGCTGATCGCACTGACGCGGCATCCCAAGGTGGTGGGACTGGGCGAGGCCGGTCTCGACCATTTCTACAAGCACGGATCTCCCGCGGCCCAGGAACGCGGCTTTCGCGCCCATATCGCCGCCGCGCGCGCCACCGGCCTGCCGCTCGTCATTCACACGCGCGACGCCGACGAGGACTGCGGACGGATCCTCGACGAGGAAATGGCGAACGGCCGGTTCTCCGCCGTGCTGCATTGCTACACCGGCGGCCGGGCGCTGGCGATGAAGGCGCTCGCCCACGGGCTGTCGATCTCGTTTACCGGGATCCTGACCTTCAAGAACTCGCAGCCGCTGCGCGACCTCGCGGCCGAGCTGCCGCCGGACCGCATTCTGGTCGAGACCGATGCCCCCTACCTCGCGCCCGGAAAACATCGCGGCAGGCGCAACGAGCCGGCATTCGTCGTGGAAACGGCGAGGGTGCTGGCGGAGACGCGGGGTGTTACGCTCGACGAGATCGCACGGCAGACCTCCGAAAACTTCTTTCGGCTGTTTGGCAAGGTGCCCGGCCCGGACCGACGATGATGACGACGACGCTGACACTGCTGGGATGCGGGTCGTACGCCGGCGTGCCGCGCCCGGCGCTGGGCTGGGGCGCCTGCAACCCCGCCAATCCCCGCAACCGCCGCCTGCGCTGCTCGCTGCTGGTGGAGAAGCGG
>JBKQQE010000525.1:0-5098 GCA_052326245.1 Xanthobacteraceae bacterium
GCGTTCCCGACTTGGGTTGAGTCGTCATGCCCGCGCTTGTCGCGGGCATCCACGCCTTTACCGAAGCTCCGCAAGAAAGACGTGGATGGCCGGGAGACCTTAGTCCTAGCGATCCGTCAGAGACGGATCGCGCTGCCCGACCATGACGGTAGAATCGGAGACCCGACCCTATGGCCAAGCCATCCGCCCCCCTCCAGCATCCGGGTCTCGCCTGCGCGGCGGCCGACCTGCTGGCGGAAATGGCGCGCTGGCTCACCCATCTGCGCGCCGAGCGGCGGCTGTCGCCCAAGACGCTGGAAGCCTACGACCGCGACGTCCGCCAGTTTCTGATCTTCCTGGGCGCGCACTGGGACCAGACCGTCACCCTGAAACGCTTCGCAGCACTTCAGGCCACCGACGTGCGCGCCTTCATGGCCGCCCGTCGCGGCGAGGCCATCGCCAGCCGCTCGCTGATGCGGGCGCTGGCCGGCCTGCGATCCTTCGCCCGCTTCCTCGAGCGCGAGGGCAAGGGTAAGGTCGGGGCGCTGGCCGCGATCCGGGCGCCCAAGGTCGGCAAGACCCTGCCCAAGCCGCTGCAGATGGACGCCGCGCGGAAGGTCGTCGACGCCGACCTGCGCGCCGGGGAGGATCGCCCGCAATGGGTGCTGGCGCGCGACGCCGCGGTGCTGGCGCTGCTCTATGGCTCGGGGTTGCGCATCTCCGAGGCGCTCGGCCTGAAGCGCCGCGACGTGCCGGCGCCCGGCGCGGGCGACGTGTTGATCGTCACCGGCAAGGGCAACAAGACCCGCATGGTGCCGGTGCTCAACAGCGTGCTGGCGCTGGTCGCCGGCTATGTGGCGCTGTGTCCCTACGCGCTTGCGCCCGAGCACCCGATCTTCGTCGGCGCGCGCGGCGGGCCGCTCAGTCCCCGCATCATCCAGCTGGCTATGGCCGGGCTGCGCGGCGCGCTCGGCCTGCCCGACAGCGCCACGCCGCACGCGCTGCGGCATTCGTTCGCCACCCATCTGTTGACGCGCGGCGGCGACCTGCGCGCGATCCAGGAGCTGCTCGGCCATGCCTCGCTGTCGACGACGCAGATCTATACCGGCGTCGACGCCGAACGGCTGATGGACGTCTACAAGACGACGCATCCCCGGGCCTGATCCGCGGCGCGTTCCGCTTGCCCCTTGCGAAGCCAATGCCGTTCGGTCAATGCTGACCTCGATACGGCTGAGCCGGCAGGGGGACATCATGAGCGCGCATGAGAGCATGGAGCAGGCGGACCAGGCCAAGGAAGCATCCGGCGAAAACCGGCGCATCGCGCTGCTGATCGCGATCATCGCGCTGTTCCTCGCCCTGTCCGAGACGCTCGGCAAGGGCGCGCAGACCGAATCGATCAGCAAGAACATCGAAGCCGCCAACTACTGGTCGTTCTTCCAGGCCAAGACCATTCGCCGCACCTCGGTGCAGACCGCGGCGGAAGCGCTCAAGATCACGGCGCCGACCATCGCCGACGAGACGCAGAAGGCCGCGGCGCTGAAGCAGATCGACGAGTGGCAGAAGACCGCGGCGCGGTATCGCTCCGAGCCCGAGACCAACGAGGGCACCGAGCAGCTCGCCGAGCGCGCCAAGCATTCCGAGGAGGAGCGCGACACTTCGGCCGCCAAGTATCATAATTTCGAAATCGCCTCGGCGGCGTTCCAGATCGCCATCGTGCTGGCCTCGGCCACCATCATCACCGGCATCATCACGCTGGCCTGGATCTCGGGCCTGCTGACGGTCTGCGGCGTCGCCTTCACGGTGCTCGGCATCTTCGCCCCGCACGCGGTGCATCTGGGGTAGCGACGGGCGGCGCGTTTCTGCTACGAGCTTTTACAAGCTAGTACAGCATCGAGTGAATCACCCCTTTTGTTGTCGTCATGCCCGGCCTTGTGCCGGGCATCCACGTCTTTACGGCATAGCGGCTAAGAAAGACGTGGATGGCCGGGAGACCGTAGTCCTGGCGATCCGCCAGAGACGGATCGCGCTGCCCGGCCATGACGAGTTTTCAACAAAGGCCTGAGCCTGTTGCTTTCAGGATGACGGTATGGATTTTTGACTTTGCTCCTCTCCTACCGCTTCGCCGCCGGCTGGGCCCTGCTTCGCAGCCGCTGCCACAGCCGCGCCGAGCGCGCGCGGCTCGATTTCAGCCAGCGCCGGATGAAGGTAAGGTAGGGGTCGGCGAGGCGGTGGGCGGCGTCGCGCCAGCCGATCACGATGCCGTAGCCGCGACGAAACCAGTCCATCTGCAGCAGCTTGTCGCGGGTGACGTCGAACGCAAAAGCGGTGATCGCGGCGCCCAGCACCTTGGCGACGCCGAGCACGATCAGCGCCAGCAGCCAGCGGCCATAGGCCATCGGCCACAGCGCCAGCAATTCCAGCCCGAAATAGATCGCGGCGGGGATCAGGAACACCACCAGCGTCGCCTGCGGCGACAGCCGCTCGATCCGCCCCGCCAGCCAGGTCTTGAACGCCCGCCACGGAATTGCGTCGACGATCAGCCGGATCGCCGGAACGAGATGATCCCACAGCCACTCTTCGACAAGGAAGAGCACGGCCAGCAGGAACCACAGTGGTCGCAGCAATCGGCGCATCGGACCTTTCACCCCGTTCGCCCCGCACCTGATCTGCGGTCGCCACGGATCCCTGGCAAGGACCCGCCGCCGCGGCGCGCCCCCGTGTCAATTTGTCCACCGCGGCGACACTGCGCCGGCTTCGTGGCGCAGCCATGACCGCGGCGGCGCATGCTCACATGTGGATGCTTCGCTTGGCGACCCCGAGCGCGGCCTCCTTGACCGCCTCCGAGCGCGTCGGGTGGGCGTGGCAGGTGCGCGCCAGATCCTCGGCCGATCCGCCGAACTCCATCAGCACCGCCGCCTCGTGGATCATCTCGCCGGCCTCCCGGCCGACGATATGGACCCCGAGCACGCGGTCGGTCCGGGCGTCCGCGAGAATCTTGACCAGCCCTTCGGTGGTCTGGTTGACCTTGGAGCGGCCGTTGGCGGTAAACGGAAACTTGCCGACGGTATAGGCGATGTTGGCGGCCTTGAGGTCTTCTTCGGTCTTGCCGACGGAAGCGACCTCCGGCGTGGTGTAGACCACCCCGGGAATGACGTCGTAGTTCACGTGGCCGGCCTGGCCGGCGAGGATCTCGGCCACCGCGACGCCCTCGTCCTCCGCCTTGTGCGCCAGCATCGGCCCGGCGATGACGTCGCCGATGGCATAGATCCCGGGCACGCTGGTGGCGAAATGATGATCGGTCTGCACCCGGCCGCGGTCGTCGAGCGCGACGCCGGCTTCCTTCAGCCCGAGGCCGTCGGTGAAGGGCACCCGGCCGATGGCCACCAGCACCACATCGGCCTCCAGCGTCTCGGCGGTGCCGCCGGCGGCCGGCTCGACCTGGACCTTGAGCCTGGCTGCCGAGGTGTCGACGCCGGTCACCTTGGCGCCGAGCTTGAACGCCATGCCCTGTTTTTCGAGGATGCGCTGGAACTGCTTGACGATCTCCAGGTCCATGCCGGGCAGGATGCGATCCAGGAATTCGACCACCGTCACCTGGGCGCCGAGGCGGCGCCACACCGAGCCGAGTTCGAGCCCGATCACGCCGGCGCCGACGACGACGAGCTTCTCCGGCACGCGCGCGAGCTCCAGCGCGCCGGTCGACGACACGATGCGCTTCTCGTCGATCTCGATGCCCTTCAGCCGCGTCACGTCCGAGCCGGTGGCGATCACGATCGCCTTGGTCTCCGCCACCGTGGTGTTGCCGTCGGCGGCCTTGACTTCGACGCGGCCTGCGCCGAGCACCCGGCCGGTGCCGTGCAGCACGTCGATCTTGTTCTTCTTCATCAGGAACTCGACGCCCTTGACGTTGCCGTCGATGCCCTCCTGCTTGAACTTCATCATCGCCGGCAGGTCGAGCTTGGGCTGGCCGACGCCGATCCCCATCTTGGCGAAGGAGTGCTCCGCCTCCTCGAGCAGTTCGGAGGCGTACAGCAGCGCCTTCGACGGCATGCAGCCGACGTTCAGGCAGGTGCCGCCGAGGCTGGCGTTCTTTTCCACCACGGCGACCTTCATGCCGAGTTGCGCGGCGCGGATCGCGCAGACATAGCCGCCGGGGCCGGTGCCGATGACAACAAGATCGTAGCTCGCCATGAATGCTCCTGAAATTGATCGACGCGCCAGCGGCGGCTCACCGCCCGCCGGACACGTCGAGAATTGAACCGGTCACATAGGACGCCTCGTCCGACATCAGCCAGACGACGGCATTCGCAACTTCCTCCGCGGTGCCGACGCGCTGCATCGGCACCGATTTGCTCAGCCGATGGGCGCGCTCGGGATCGCCGCCGCTGGCGTGAATGTCGGTGTCGATCAGCCCGGGGCGCACCGCGGCGACGCGGATACCCTCGGCAGCAACCTCCTGGGCGAGTCCGACGGTGAAGGTATCGATGGCGCCCTTGGAAGCGGCATAGTCGACATAGGTGTTGGGCGAGCCGAGCCTGGCCGCCGCCGATGACAGGTTGACGATGACGCCGCCATGGCCGCCGTGACGGGTCGACATCCGCTTCACCGCCTCGCGGGCGCACAGCATGCTGCCGATGATGTTGATGGTCATCATGCGCCGCAGTCGCTCGGCGCCGATGTCCTCGAGCCGCGCAGTGACGTCGACCACGCCGGCATTGTTGACCAGCGCACCGAGCGGACCAAGGCCGTCCGCGGCCTCGAACAGCGCGAGGATATCGGCCTCCGCGCCGACGTCGCAGCGCACGGCGATGGCGCGGCCGCCGTCGGCCTCGATGCGCCCGACCACGTCATCGGCGGCGCCGGCATTGCTGGCATAGCCGATGCAGACGCGATAGCCGCGGCGCACCGCGGCGAGCGCGGTGGCGCGGCCGATGCCGCGGCTGCCGCCGGTGACGATGGCGACGCGCGCGCTCATCGGCGCGCTGCCGTCAGCGCGGACGCGGCAGGCGCGCCATCATCCGCCAGCCGATCACGGGATCCGAAGGCCATGGTCCGTCCGCCTCAGAGATCGAGCACCAGGCGCGCCGGATCCTCCAGGCTCTCCTTGATGCGGACCAGG
>JBKQQE010000526.1:0-7780 GCA_052326245.1 Xanthobacteraceae bacterium
TGACGATCACCATTAACATGATCGATCCAGAGATAGGCGCAAAGATCTATCCCTGGATCTATTTCAACAAGAGACGGTACGAGGGAGTGGAAGCGGCCAGGATTCTGAGCGAGCGTCAACTGCTGGGCCTGGAGATGCTGACCGAGCGCGGCATTCTGTGCAAGGTGAACTCGGTGATGATTCCCGGGGTTAACGACCAGCACCTGGTCGAGGTCAACCGCGCGGTGAAATCCAGCGGCGCGTTCCTGCACAACATCATGCCGCTGATCTCGGCGCCCGAGCACGGCACCGTGTTCGGTCTCACCGGGCAGCGCGGCCCCACCGCGCAGGAACTCAAGGCGCTGCAGGACAGCTGCGAAGGCGAAATGAACATGATGCGCCACTGCCGCCAGTGCCGCGCCGACGCCGTGGGCCTCCTAGGCGAGGACCGCAGCGCCGAGTTCTCCACCGACAAGATCATGGCGATGGAGGTCAACTACAATCTCGAATCGCGCAAGGCCTACCAGGCCAAGGTCGAGGACGAGCGCGTCGCCAAGGTGGCGGCGAAGCAGGAAGAGCTGGAAACGCTCGCCGGCGAGAACAGCGACATCAAGCTGCTGGTGGCGGTGGCGACCAAGGGATCGGGGCTGATCAACGAGCACTTCGGCCATGCCAAGGAATTCCAGGTCTATGAACTCTCCACCGCGGGCGCGAAATTCGTCGGCCATCGCCGCGTCGACCTCTACTGCCAGGGCGGCTTTGGCGACGAGGAGAGCCTGGAGACGGTGATCCGCGCCATCAACGACTGTCACGCGGTGTTTGTGGCCAAGATCGGCGGTTGCCCGAAGGCCGACCTGCTGACGGCGGGTATCGAGCCGGTCGACCAATTCGCCCACGAATTTATCGAGAAGTCCACGATCGCCTGGTTCAAGTCGTACCTGGACAAGGTCGCCAGCGGAGAGATCGAGCATGTCGAACGTGGCGATGCCGAAATCCGCCAGGGCGCGCTGACTTCGGCAGCGTGACCTTGCAAGAATCGCCAAGACGCTGAGGAGCAACCGATGGCGCTGAAGATCATATCGTCCCAATGCACGAGCTGTTCGGCCTGCGAGCCGGAATGCCCCAACGTTGCGATCAGGGAGAAGAACGGAACCTTCGTGATCGATCCGAAAAAGTGCACCGAGTGCATCGGCCATTTCGATGCGCCGCAGTGCGCCGCCGTCTGCCCGGTCGACAACACCTGCGTAATCGACACCGCGTTCCCGCGCTATCAGCCGCCAGCTTGAGGATACTGCAATGAATTTCACCCTGACGCCGGCGGCAACAAAGTTCATTCGCATGATGATTCGCGCCGACGGCGACGCATCCAGCGGGTTCAGGCTCGCGGTCAGCCCGGGCGGCTGCTCCGGGCTTGCGGCCGATATCAGCGTCCGCCGCGAGCCGGCGGCCGGCGAGGCCGTGGTCGAGCGCGACGGCGTCAAGCTGTTCCTGCCCGCCGAGAGCCGGCTGCTGCTCGACGGCGTGACGATCGATTTCGCCGATACGCCCACGCAGACCGGCCTGGTATTTCGCGACCCGAAGCAGGTCTCCTGCGCGAGCCACGGCACCAAAGCCGTCCACTAGGCCGGAGGATGGATCGATGATCGGAGCTGCGGACTCGGGCGCGCCGCAATCCGTCATGGACGAGGCGCTGCTTGCCAATGCGCTGCTGGGCGGCGGGCTGCCGCCGGCAGCTGAATTCCATCTCTGGGAGGCCGGGCTCTTCTACCACCAGGATGACATCGCGGAGCGGCATCTGCGCGAGGCGCAGGCGCTCGCCCCCGGCCACGCCGCGGTGCTGATCGGGCTCTATCGCTTCTACTTCTACAAGGGGCGGCTTGCCGAAGCGCTCGACGTCGCCAGGGCCTGCCTCGCCAAGGCGGCGCGGGAAAACAACCTCGCGGCGGACTGGCGCAACGTACGCGCTGGCGACGCCGGCTTCGGCCGCTACGAGAACAGTCTGCCGCGGTTCTACCTGTTCACCCTCAAGGGCTACGCCTACCTGCAGATGCGGCTCGGCGAGGTCGAGGAGGGGCGTGCCGCGGTGATCAAGCTGCTCGAGCTCGACCCCAGCGACAAAATAGGCGCCAACGTCTTGCTCGGAGTTCTCAACCGGATGGGGCAGGACGATGACTCCTGACATCGACGAGGCCCGCGACTGGCAGGGCAACGACATCGATTGCGGCGCCTGTGCGCATCGGGCGCTTCTGGGGGAGGCGCGCTGCGCACTCAAGCGCGCCTGTGTGCACGATCGCTACGCGCGCCGGATCGATCGCTTCTTCAACTGGAATCCCGGGCTTGCCGACGCCTACGTCGCGCATCCGCATTTCGAGGTGCGCGCGATCGCGGCAAAGCACGCCAACCTGTTCCTGCTCCCGTCGCTGCTCGACGACCCCGAGGAAGCGGTGCGCTGGAACGCCGCCCGGCGGCTGCCGAAGCGCTATGTGCTGAAATTGCGGTCCGATCCCCATCGCGAGGTCAGGATCCGCGTCGCGTCGCTGCTCGACGACTCCGACCTGATCCCGATGATGGCGGATCCCGACTATTACGTCCGGCTGGTGATCGCGAAACGGGTCGATCCGATGCTGCTTGCGGGCATGCTCGGCGACGCGGAGGCCGAGGTCAGGCGGGTGGTGGCGCAGCGCATCCCGCAGAACTGGCTGCTCGGCATGGCGAGCGACCGCGATGCCACGGTGCGGCTAGACATCGCCCGGCGGCTGACGCCGGACCTGCTGTTCCGCCTGCGCGGCGATGCAGACTGGCGGGTGCGCTACGAGGTGGCGAGCCGGATTGCGGTCGGCGAGATCGCGGAGTTGGCCGACGACAGCGACGCCTTTGTGCAGGAGATGGCGCAGGGGCGCGCCGCCGGCAAACATGAACGGTCGAAGGAGAGACCGAGATGACCAATATCTCACGCGACAGCGACGTGGTGGAGATCACCGCGCCACCGCATTTCACGTTCGGCGAGAAGGTGAGGGCGCGGCGCGCCGTTCGCAACGACGGCACCTATGCGGGCCGCGAGATCGGCGATGTCCTCGTCAAGAAGGGCGAGGAGGGCTACGTCGTTAGCATCGGCACCTTCCTGCAGCAGTTCTACATCTACGGCGTCGAATTTTTGGAGAGCGGCAACCGGGTTGGCATGAAGCGCAAGGAGCTTGATCCGGTGGTCGTGCACGACGAAATGCTGGATCTGCCGCTGCCGGAGGAGCTTTGTCGTGATTGAGCCCAGACTTCCGCGATACCAGTGGGGCCAGCGGGTGAAGGCGCTGATCGATCTGCGCAATGACGGCTCGTTTCCCGACAAGCCGGCCGAGGCGCTGCTGGTTGGCATTGGCGACACCGGCGAGATTGTGCAGGTCGGAACCCACACCGAGGCGAACCTGCCGGTCTACCTGGTCGAATTCGGCGAGCGGCTGGTGGTGGGCTGTCTTGAGGAAGAAATTGTGCCGCTTTAGCGTCCGGGAGGGTGCGATGACGTCAGCGAGTCTCAGCCGAACGACGGCTGCAGTACCGGCTCATCCGAACGATCTTGATCGCAAACGGATCGAGCGCGCGCTGAAGGCCCGCAAGCGCTATCGGTACGTGTCGCCGACCGTCGCGCCGGTCGCCGGCGGCTACCGCGTCGAAAGCCCGTGCTGTTCGCGCAACATCGATCCGGACGGCGGCGTGGTCGACGTCGCGCTGCTGCTCCACGACGCCGACGGCGCGCAATGGCAATTGTTCCGCAAAGATCACCAGACCGCGACGTGGCACCTGCACAGCGTGCATGACCGTCTCGTCGCGCTGGTCGACCGGCTGGGCGACGATCCCAACAGGCTGTTCTGGCAATGAACTTGCATCACAGGTGTTAGCGGCTTGCGACCGAAGGACCATCGTCATGGCATTGGGTGTGGATGAATTGTCGGAGATCGACCGGGTGCTCGCGGGTGCTGAGAGCACGGCCGTGGTGGTCGCCGGCTTGCGCCGCCAGTTTCCGCAGCTGTCATGGACACGCTGCGACGCCGCAGACATGACCGAGACGCCGTTCCGCAGCTATTCCGGCTTCGACATTCACCTGCTGAACAGCGCCGATCACTGCGCCCAGATCACCGACGATCCGGCGCGGGCGACGGGCATCGTGCTGGCGGACAAAGGCAGCCGGCGATGAGCAAACCCGTTCTCGTCCACGATGCCGACCGCGCCGACGACGACGTCGTCGTGGTCGAGGCGGACGATACGTTCATCCCCCTGACCGACCCGGACATCACGGTTGCCGAGATCGAGGCGGTCGATGCGGTGATGCGCTCTCCGAGGCTTTCCGGTGGCGCGGTGGTCGAAGCCTTCGAGGCGGCTTTCGCCGGCTATCTCGGCCGCAAATACGCCATCGCGGTCCCGAGCGGCACGCTGGGGTTGTTGCTCGCGCTCAAGGCCTACGGGATCGGTTCGGGCCACGAGGTGATCGCGTCGCCGTATTCGTTCCGCGAGACCGCGCACGCCGTGAGCATCGCCGGCGCCCAGCCGGTGTTTGCCGACATCGACTACTGGGCGGGAACGCTGGTCGCGGAAAAGGCGAATGCCCGCGTCACCGCCGCGACGCGGGCGATCGTCGCCTGTAACAACAACGGCCACCCGGCGCAGTGGTCGGAGCTGCGGGCGCTCGCGACCCGGCACGGCCTGCCGCTGATCGAGGATTCCACCGAGGCGATCGGGTCGCGCTACAAGGGCGAACTGGTCGGTACGTTCGGCGATGTGGCGATCTTCGATTTCTCGCAGCCCTCGGCACTGACCTGCGGCGAGGGCGGCATGGTGGTGACCGACGATGTGGACGTCGCCATGGCCGTGCGCCGCAATCGCGCGCATCGCCTGGAAGAGCGCGCCTCCGTCGTGGTCGGATCGGCGCCGTCGTTCCAGGCCGGCATGAGCAACATTGCGGCCGCGCTTGGTCTCGCGCAGCTGCAGCGGCTCGACGAGATCCTGGAGCGGCGGCGCCTGATCGAACACCTCTATTACAAGCACGTGCAGTCGTTCGAGGGCATCAAGCCCCCTTATGTCGGCCCGGACGTCACCGAGGTGAACTGGTTTCTCTACGTGGTTCACCTCGGCACGCGGTTCTCGCGGTCGAGTCGCGATGCGATCGTCGAGGACCTTAGGGTGGAGCAGGTGGAAGCCGCGGCCTACAGCCATCCGCTGCACCTGCAACGGCATTATTTCGAACTCGGCTATCGCCACGGCAATTATCTGCTCGCCGAGAAGGTGGCGGACCGCGCCGTGGCGTTGCCGTTTCACACCCATCTCACCGAGGACCACATCGCTTTCATCGTCGAGACGATGAAGGAAGCCTCGATCAATGTCGGGGCGGGCGCAGCAATCTATTGATCTCAAGACAACGAGGAGAAGCAAGATGACGACAGTAACGGTGATGCCTGCGGGCAATACGATCGAGGTGGCCGAGGGCACGACGCTGCTGGCGGCGCTGCTGGGCGCCGGCGTGGCGATCCCGCACAAATGCGAGGGACAGGCGAAGTGCGGCTCCTGCCATATCTACGTGCAGGAAGGCCGCAAGGGCCTGTCGAAGATCGCGCGCGAGGAAAACGAGCGGCTCGACACCATCATCGGCATCGGCTCCAAGTCGCGGTTGGCCTGCCAGGCGACGGTGCTGGGCACCGAGAACATCAAGATCGAGCTGCTCGACTTCGGCTCGGGCGTGTAGGGGAGAGCGTCATGGAACCCGAGAACATCGTCATACACCTACGCTTCGCACCGAACGGCACGGTGGTCGAGATCGGCGAGCGGCCGGCGGCACTGAGCCCGCAGCAGTGGTTCGACCAGCTGAGCCTCAGGCAGGGCAACGCCTACCAGGTGTTCGCCGGCGGCCGCGGCATCTTCCGGCTGACTCGCGCCGAGATCGACGCGCTAAAGGCCGAAAGCGCGCCGACGGCTGCGTAGGAGGCCGTGTCCGGAGAGGCGCTCGCTGCAACGGGAGACCAACCATGCCGTCCGACGACATCGACGTCTTCGTGATTTGCGACGCCGGGGCCGTGGAGAAGGGCGGTGCCAGGGCCTTCAGCCTGTCGCGGCTCGGCGAGAACGGCGACAGTCGACCGTTCCCGATCCTGGTCGTGCGCACGCATGCGAACGACTACCTCGGCTATGTCAACGTCTGCCCGCATGATGGCAGCTGGCTGAACATCGGCGATGGTGAATTCTTCAGCCGCGATCGCGCCTTCCTGCGGTGCGGCCGGCACGGCGCGCTGTTTGAGATCGATACCGGGCTCTGTGTCGACGGCGGCTGCAAGGGCAAGGGCCTGGAGCCAGTGGCGATTGCCGTGATCGATGGCGAGGTCTGCATCTGCGGCGTGGCGCTGGCGGAGGACGAGGGCCCCGATCCGTTCCGGGACCTCGAGACTGACGAGACCATGGACATCATGATTCATCCCGAGTGACGGCGGCACTGCCGGCTCATCGCGGCGTTTGACGCGACATCGGCAACATGGAATTCCTGCTGCCGAGCCTGGATGAATGATCCGGGTCAAGTATTTCGGGGCAGGCAGATGATACTTGATATTGGCGAGATCGGGAGTTCGTGATGTCTGATGTCGAGGTGCAAATATCCATGTTCGACCGGATCGGCGGCGCTGTCGCCGTCGACCGGTTGGTGGAAGCGTTTTACCGGCGCATGGATACCCTGCCGGAAGCAAAGACGATCCGGGCCATGCACGCCTCCAACCTCGGGTCGATCAAGACTGTCCTGAAGCGCTACTTGTCGGAATGGACCGGCGGGCCGAAACTCTATTCTCCCGAAAAAGGTCACCCCCGCCTGCGCCAGCGGCACATGGGGTTTGCGATCGGCAATGCCGAGCGCGATGCTTGGCTGGCTTGCATGGCCGGCGCGCTGGACGAGACGGTGGAGGATGTCGCTGCCCGGCGCGAGGTCTACGTCGCGCTTGCCAATCTCGCGGATTGGATGCGCAACCAGGCCGGCAATCCGCACGATGCAGCCGGTCACAATGGCGGTGGTGCGTGTGCTGGGGAGCGCGGCTGAGGTCTGGAGCCCGGTCAGGAAGCTAGAGCGGCGTTCCGAAGAAGTGCTCGTCGTCGCCACCCCAGGCCAGGTGGAGCGCGCGGGCGCTGTGCCATTTCACCGCCTCGGCTGCGCTGGCTTCGCGATGGGAAATCCTGCCATCGGGATGTTGCGCCAGCAAATACTGCCTGCCGTTCCGCAGGAAGCGCGCCAGATCCTTCATGTCGAGCGGACGCACCACGCAGCTCGGTGTATCATCGACCAGAATGGTCGTCGGAAGCATCGTTGAACCCCATGTTGCTGCCGCGAGGGCCAGCTGCGCCAGTGTCCCGAATCCGAAGTTCGCAATACTTTGCTGGACCTTCGGGGGCGAACTTCGGATTCGAAAGGACAATGGAAATCTATGATTCTAGTGTGGTGGATTTGACATTCGATTCAGTATCGCCGCGAACTCTCCAAGCGAATGTCAAATCCAAAACCACACTAGAATCTTACAGTTGCTAGTGTCCCTATGGTTCTAACATTCGCAGAAGAGCCCGCCGCAAAGTGGTGCGAATGTTAGAACCGGGACACTAGTGTTCCGATGCTGACGGATGATTCACAAATCGGCTCAGACCTGCGAATCTGTGCCGATGAGGAAAATCGAACGAATTTCGATCGGCGCCGCCGATCGTGAGCGATTGGAGCGGCTGGTCCGAGACCGGAATACGCCGCAGAAAGTTGTTTGGAGAGCGCAGATCGTGCTTTCTGCAAGCGATGGGA
>JBKQQE010000527.1:0-2953 GCA_052326245.1 Xanthobacteraceae bacterium
ATCCCTACCTGCGCGAGAAGGTCAAGGCCGGAAAGCTCGGGATGAAGACCGGCGAGGGCTTGCGCAAGTGGACGGCGGAACAGGCTGCCGCGGTGCGCCAGCGGCTGTCGCGTTTCCTGGTCGAGCAGGCGAAGGCGAGGAGAAGGTATTCAGCCTAGATTTTTTGGTTTGAGGGTCCTCTCCGAAAATCTGTTCTCCCCTTTCGCGATCATGCTCGTTAGTGCGCGATTCGAGAGTCCGGCTTGGCAGCTTGAATAACCAGGCAACATCATCACCAGCGCACCGGCACTTCCGCAATTGTGCCGCCGTCAGGCCCGGCCAGTCGGCCCCACGAACGCCGGGCCTTCCTTGAGGCCGAGCTTGCGGAAGACGATCGCCGCAGGGCAAAAGCCGGTGAATGCCGCCTGCAACATGTTGGCGCCGACAAAGGCGGTGAGAGCGAGCCAGTAGGGGCTGACCAGCCACGCCAGCCCGAGACTGATGAGCAACATACTGCCGGCCAGTGTGAGTACTGCACGATCGACGTTCATGACCAACCTCCTGTCGATAGGCTGGGCTCGTCCCAGCCGACGCCCGATCAACGCGGGCATTTGCGAACCTGGCGGCCCCGTCGTCCGTCCAGGCATTGACTATTTATTCAAACATTCGCATATTCGCAACTATAAAAATGCGGATTGCTGACATGCTTGGGGCAGCGGACGGGGCAAGCGAGCTGTTGAAGGCGCTCGCCAACCGCCATCGGCTGATCATCGTCCCGTTGCGCCAGATCAATGACCGCACGCGTGCTCCGGGGATACGAGCTGTGACGACCGGTTCGCGAGTGATGGAGGCAAAAGCACCGATGCGTTCGGCTATCGTGATGGCGGCCGCACTGGCGCTGTTGACCCAACAGGCGCTGGCGCAAGAGACTTTCGTCGTCGCCCCCCAGCAGGTCGCCGATGAGAAGGCGGTGTTCGCCACCGTCGAGAGCGCCAACATCGTGCCGGCGCGCGCCCGGATCGGCGGCAC
Organism: Xanthobacteraceae bacterium; assembly: GCA_052326245.1. Classification (GTDB taxonomy): domain Bacteria; phylum Pseudomonadota; class Alphaproteobacteria; order Rhizobiales; family Xanthobacteraceae; genus Bradyrhizobium_A. The sequence goes on from JBKQQE010000527.1 coordinate 1,009, forward strand.
GGTGGTGCAGCTTGCGGTGGGAAGGGGCGATCACGTCGCACAAGACCAGGTGGTGGCGATTGTCGCCGACCAGAAGCTCGCGCTGCAGCTCAAGTCGCTCGATGCGCAGATTTCCGGACTGCAAGCTCAGCTTGACAAAGTGAAAACGGATCTCGCCCGGGAGCAAGAGCTGTTTGCGCGCGGAACGGCCGCAAAAGCAGCGCTCGATGCGGCGCAGACGACCTTCGATGTGGCCACCAACTCGCTGAAGGCCCGCGTTGCAGAACGTTCGGTGGTCGAGCAGCAGGTCACGGAAGGTAAAGTGCTGGCGCCGACCACGGGCCGCGTGCTGACGGTGCCGGTCACCACAGGCACGGTCATCATGGCGGGAGAGCCTGTCGCCACCATAGCCGAACAAAATTTCGTGCTGCGGCTGCGCGTTCCGGAGCGGCATGCCCGCTTTCTCAAGGCCGGCGATCCGGTGCGGATTGACGGCGAAGATCTCGGCAAGAGCGGCGCGCAGTTCGGCAGCATAAGGCTCGTTTATCCGCAGATCGAAGACGGCCGTGTGATCGCGGATGCGGCGGTTGCGGGTCTTGGCGATTATTTCGTCGGTGAGCGCATCCGCGTATGGATCTCCGCCGGCGAGCGCACCAGCATTATCGTTCCGGGCTCGTTCATCGAGACCCGGTTTGGCATCGATTATGCCCGCGTCCGCAGGGAAGCCCAAACCGTGATCGATGTGCCGGTGCAGCGCGGGCGGGAACAGCCGCGGCCGGACCTGCCGGATGCGCTGGAAATCCTTTCTGGGCTGAGAGCCGGCGACGTCCTGGTGCGGCCGTGAAGCTCGGACTGTCGGGGCGCCTCACGCAGGCGACCATCCGCTCGCCGCTGACGCCGCTGTTCCTTTTTGCGGCGCTGGCCGTTGGCCTGATCGCGCTTCTCACCATTCCCCGCGAGGAAGAGCCGCAGATCAGCGTGCCCATGGTTGACATCCGGGTCAGCGCCGACGGCCTCAAGGCGCCGGACGCGGTCGAGCTGGTGACCAAGCCGCTCGAGGCCATCATCAAGGGCATCGATGGCGTCGAGCACGTCTACAGCCAGACGGTCGACGATCGCGTCCTGGTGACGGCGCGTTTCCTCGTCGGCACCAATGCCGACGACGCCATCCTGCGCGTTCATGAAAAGATTCGCGCCAACCTCGATCGCATTCCGGTCGGAATCCCCGAGCCGCTGATCGTAGGCCGTGGCATCAATGATGTTGCCGTCGTGGTGCTCACCCTGTCGCCAAAACCGGAAGCGGCGGCACGGTGGACCGACAAAGATCTGTACGAGCTTGGCGAGCAATTGCAGGCCGAACTGGTCAAGACCGACAATGTCGGCTTGACCTACATTTCCGGCGGCAGTCCGCAGCAGATTCGCGTGGAGCCCGACCCGGAGAAGCTGGCGCTGTTCGGCGTCACGCTGCAGCAACTCGTCGACAAGGTGCGCGGCGCCAATCGCTCGTTCCAATCCGGCAGCTTGCGCGATAACGACACTATGCGCAATGTCGCGGCGGGGCAGACGCTCACCGGGATTCCCGATATCGGGCTTCTGCTCGTCACCACGCGCGACAACCGGCCGGTCTACGTCCGCGATGTGGCGACCGTCGTCATCGGTCCGAGCCCGCTCGAACACCGCGTCTGGATGGAGACACCGGGGCGCGGCGGCAATTGGAACCGGGTGCCGGCAGTCAGCGTCGCTTTCGCCAAGCGCGCCGGCGCCAATGCGGTCGTGGTGGCGGAGGACCTGCTGGCAAGGCTGAAAAGCGTCGGGGGCCGACTCGTGCTCAGCGACGTCAACGTCACGGTCACCCGCGATTACGGCGAGACCGCCAACGAAAAGGCCAACGAGCTTCTGTTCCATCTGGCGCTCGCAACGGTGTCGATCGTCGTGCTGATCGCTGTTGCGATCGGCTGGCGCGAGG
>JBKQQE010000528.1:0-4677 GCA_052326245.1 Xanthobacteraceae bacterium
GCGGCGTCATACTGACAAACCACGCCGCGCGTTTCCATGTAGTTGGTCACGATGCGCGGATTGACGATCGAGACTTCGGCCACCGCGTCCGCCGTCTTGAAGGCCGCGTCGGTCGCCGCGCGGTCGCCGATCGAGCGATCGAACAGCACGTTGTCGGGATAGGCCGGCCAGACCGGTGTCGCTCCGCTCTGCAGCGCCTTGCGAACGCCGACGGTCGCGGGCAGCGGCTTCCAGTCGACCGCGATCGCCTCCAGCGCGTCGCGCGCCTGATCGACGGTCTCGGCGACCACGAAAGCGATGGCGTCGCCGACATGGCGGACCTCGCCCTGCGCCAGGATCGCATAGGGCGGCGCCTTGAAGGGCTTGTCGGGGAAATTGAACTGGCACGGCAGGCCGCCGAGCTCGGCGGTATCGACCCCGGTCAGCACCGCGGCGACGCCAGGGAGCATGCGCGCCGCGGCGGCATTGATCGTGAAGGTGGCGTGGGCATGCGGCGAGCGCAGCACCAGCCCATGCAGGACGCCGGGTGGATTGTGGTCGGCGGTATAGCTGCCCTTGCCGCGAATCAAGGCGTCGTCTTCCTTGCGGCGAACGCTGTGACCAACGCCGAATTTGATGGGAGGCATGAGATCTCCGGACTGTGGCGCTCAGGTCGGAGCAGCGAGGCTCCGGTGCCATGCGGTTGCGCAGATCATCATATCTTGCAGCGAATTGCGCGGCGGCGCAAATCTATCAACGCATGAGGGCCATGAGCCAGCGGCGGCCGAACAGCAGCCAGACCGCGGCGGCATAGGCGATCGCCCCCGCCAAGACCAGGGTCCCCAGCGCAAGTTCGTCGCGCAGATGCGCGACGTTCAGCAGCAACGCCGGAACCAGATGGTCGACCGCCCACAGCACCGCCGCGAGACCAAGCCCGGTCACGGCAAACTTGGCGAGCGAGAGCCGCAGCGCCTTGTCGAATTCGAGATAGCCGGCCCGCACCGCGAACCCGATCACCAGCAGCAGGTTGACCCAGGCGCCGACCGCCGTTGCCAGCGCCAGCCCGACCTGAGCCAGCGCGCCCACCAGGGCGATCTTGAGCGCCACGTTGATGGCGACACCGGTCAGCGCCGCCTTGACCGGCGTCGCGGTGTCCTTGCGCGCATAGAATGTCGCCACCGCGCTTCTGATCAGCACGAAGGGGATCAGGCCGACCGCATAGGCGGCGAGCGTCGCGGCCGCGGCGGCGGCGTCGGCCCTGGTGAAGGCGCCGCGCGCGAACATCGCCCGCATCAGGGTGCCGGGAACCGCCAGGAAGGCGGCGACGAAGGGCACCGAGAACAGCAGGGTGAATTCGAAGGCGCGGCGCTGCGCCGCCATCGCGCCGGCATGGTCGCTCGAGGTCAGACGCCGCGACATGTCGGGCAACAGCACCGTGCCGATGGCGATGCCGATCACGCCGATCGGAAGCTGGTTGAGGCGGTCGGCATAGTACAGCGCCGACAGCGCGCCGGCCGGCAGGAAGGTGGCGATGATGGTGTCGGCGAACAGCGCGACCTGGGTCCCCATCGATCCCAGCGTCGCCGGGCCCAGCGCCGCGAAAAAGGCGCGCACGTCCCGGTCGAGCCTCAGCGGCGCGAATTTGGGCAGCACGCCCTGGCGCGCGACGTCGCCGGCCAGCAGGAAATACTGCAGCACTCCCGAGATCAGCACGCCCCAGGCCGCGGCGTGCCCGGCGCCGGGAAACCACGCCGCCAGCGCCAGCGTCGCCATCATGGACAAGTTCAGGAAGATCGGCGCCGCGGCGGCGCTGGCGAAGCGATGCATCACGTTGAGGATGCCGCCATAGAGCGTCACCAGCGTGATCAGCAGCAGGTAGGGGAACGTGATGCGGGTAAGCTCGATCGCGAGCTGGCGTTGCGCCGGATCGTCGGTGAAGCCGGGCGCCAGCAGCGACATCGCCTGCGGCATGAACACCCAGGCGACCGCCAGCAGCACCACCTGAGAGCCGAACAGCAGCGTGAAGATGCGGTCCGAGAACAGCCGGGCGGCGGCCTCGCCTTCCTCGCCATGGACGTGGGCGTAGGCCGGAACGAAGGCGGCGTTGAAGGCGCCCTCGGCGAAGATAGCGCGAAAGTGGTTCGGCAGCCGCAGCGCGACGAAGAAGGCATCGGCCATCGGGCCGGCGCCGAGGATCGCGGCCAGCATGATGTCGCGGGCAAAGCCCGTCAGCCGCGACAGCAGCGTGTAACCACCGACGGTGAAGATTCGCCCCAGCATCGGGTGCTTCTACAGCAGGCGGCGCAAAACGTCGAACTCAGCCCGCAAGCGCGGCACGCACCGCCGCGATGACCCGGTCCTGGGTCGCTTCATCGAGGTAGGCGTGCATCGGCAGGCTGATGACGTCCGCCGACAGCCGCTCGCTGACCCCAAGCCCACCCTCGGCGACCGGATAGTGCCGGTAGGCGGTCTGCTGGTGCAGCGACTTCGGGTAATAGATCGCGGTCGGCACGCCAAAGGACTTCAGCCGCGCCGCAAACCCGTCGCGATCGACCTGGCGCAGGCGAATGGTGTATTGCGCCCAGACCGAGACATTGCCCTCGGCGACGTGCGGCACGTCCACGAGCCCGGCGAGCGCTGCACCGTAGCGCGCGGCAACGCGGTTGCGGGCCTCGATCTCGTCCTCGAAGATCTTCAGCTTTTCGATCAGCACCGCGGCCTGGATGGTGTCGAGACGCCCGGTCAGCCCGAGCCGGACATTGTCGTATTTATCGCTGCCCTGGCCGTGGACGCGGATGCTGCGCAGCGTGTCCGCAAAGCCGGCGTCGTCGGTGAAGATGGCGCCGCCGTCGCCGTAGCAGCCGAGCGGCTTGGCCGGAAAGAAGCTGGTCGCGGTGGCGTGGCCGAAGCTGCCGATGCGGCTGCCCTGGTAGGTCGCGCCGAAACCCTGCGCGGCGTCGTCCAGCACGAACAGCCGCTCGGCGCCGGCCACCGCCGCGATGGCGTCATGGTCGGCGCTCTGGCCGAACAGGTCGACCGGGATCACGGCCTTGGGCACCAGCCCGAGTTTCTTTGCGGTGGCGATGCCACGCAGCAGCGACTCGGAATCGAGATTGAAGGTGGTCTCGTCGACATCCACGAACACCGGCGTGGCGCCGGTCAGCGCGGCGGCTTCGCCGGTGGCGCAGAAGGTGAAGGACGGGCAGAACACCGCATCGCCGCGGCCGACGCCCGCGGCCATCAGCACCATCAGCAGGGCGTCGGTGCCGCTGGCGCAGCTGACCACGTGTGTCGCGCCGGTGAAGGCGGCGAGATCGGCCTCGAGCTGCGCGACCTCGGGACCGTTGATGAACTGGCAATGCGCCAGCACCCGGGCGACGGCATCCTCGACCTTGGCGCCGAGGCGGCGGCGCTGGGCGCCGAGATCGATGAAGGCGATGGGTTCGATCGGCATATGCTGGTTCATGCGGTCCTGCGGGTGATGATAGAGGCCGAGATTCAACCGGTGACGCTGCGCAGGCCCTTGTCCGCCTTGTTGGCGGGCTTGGCGGGCGTGCCGAGGCAGCGGATCGCGATTTCGAGGCTGGCGACGCCTTCCTCGCCGGTGACGGCGGGCGGCCGGCCGCTGCGCACCGCATCGGTGAAGGCGATCAGCTCCGCGCGCAGCGGCTCGTCGTGACCGACCGGCAGATGGCGCATGGAATAGCTGCCGTCCGGCTTGAAGCCGAAACACTCGGTGACCTGGCGCGTCAGCAGGTCGCCCATCACGTATTTGCCGCGGGTCGCGACCGTGACGCTGCGGGCCTTGAACGGCGTCAGCCAGTTGGTGTTGATATGGGCGAGCACGCCGGACTCGGTGCGGAACTGCAGCAGCGCGCTGTCCTCGCGCTCGGCCACCGCGCTGGCGAGCTGCGGCTGGACGTCGACGATGTCGGACTCGGTGAACCAGCGGATCAGGTCGATGTCGTGGACCGCGAGATCGATCACCACGCCGACATTGGACATGCGCGGCGGAAACGGGCCGACGCGGGTGATCGCGATCGAGAGAATGTCTTCGTCCTTGATGGCCTGCTTGACCGCGGCGACCGCCGGGTTGAAGCGCTCGACATGGCCGACCATCAGCGTCACGCCGGCCTTGTGCGCGGCGTCGACGATGGCGCGGCCTTCCTCGACGGTGGAGGCGATCGGCTTCTCGACCAGGATGTGGATGCCGCGCCCGATCAGCTCGAGCGAGATGTCGTGGTGCAGGTGGGTGGGCGCCGCCACCGTCACCGCATCGACGCCGGCGGCGACCAGCTGATCGAGGGTCTCGAAGGTGTTGCAGCCGACCAGCTCGGTGGCGCGGGTGCGGTGGGCGGGAAGCGGGTCGACGATGCCGGTGAGCGAAATGCCGGGCAGCCCGGTGAGCACCCGCGCATGGTTGCTGCCCATGATACCGGCGCCGATCACGCCCACCCGCAGCACGCCTGACGCGCCGGCCACCTTTTTCAAACCCATTCCACGTCCCCAGAATTGCACCCGGCGCGCGGGGCGCCGGTGCACGAATTTCGTGAGGAGAGCACTAGCACGCCGCATGGGGCGATGCGAACGTCCCGCTCAAATCCCCAAACACGTTTTGATTCAAAGAATTACAGCCGCCGGGGCAACCCGTCCGAGTACCCAGTTTCCGAAGTTCGCGAGTCGCTTGCCGCATTCTCC
>JBKQQE010000529.1:0-13418 GCA_052326245.1 Xanthobacteraceae bacterium
GAAAAGCGTGGATTGCCGGGACAAGCCCGGCAATGACGAATTTTTCAGTAGGGTGCCGTTTCGGTCAGCTCGGCTTCAGCTGTTCAGCCTGCCGCGCCATGTTCTGGCGGTAGAGGCCGACGAAATCCACCGGGTCGAGCATCAGCGGCGGGAAGCCGCCGTTGCGCACCGAGGTGGCGACGATCTCGCGCGCGAACGGGAACAGCAGCCGCGGGCATTCGATCATCACCAGCGGGTGCAGGTTTTCCTGCGGCACGTTGGCGATCCGGAACACCCCGGCATAGGCGAGCTCGAAGGCGAACAGCACGCTGCCGTTGCTCTCGGCCTTGCCTTCGATGGCCAGGGTGACTTCGAATTCGGTCTCGGCGAGATTTCGCGCGCCGACATTGATCTGGATATTGATCGCAGGGGCGTTCTGTTGCGGCGCCAGCGAGGCCGGCGCGTTCGGATTCTCGAACGAGAAATCCTTGATGTACTGCGCCAGAACGTTGAGCTGCGGCAGGGGAGCGTTCTCGGGAGGGGCGCCATTGCCGTTGGTCATCAGGTCTCTCCAGACGCGGTCTCAGGCGATGTGGTGGCCGGTTCGCGTGAGGACGGCGCGCGTTTCAAGGGATAGGGGGCCGGGCCAATTCCGAGCAAAACCGGGGTCCACTTTTTGCCGCAGGCGGAATTAGTCCCAAGAGCTGGAAATGCCCTTGCCGGGGCGAGTGGCTAACACAGGGGCGGCGCGTTCGACAAGGACGGCGCGCAATGGTTGGCCGGACGGCGCGGATCGTCTACTGTCATGCTTGAGACATACCCGCGCGCGGGCGCCGCGCCGCTCCCGGCCAAACACCCGCAAAGCAGCAGAAGGGCTTGATTCTGGTGGGGTTTTTGGCCTATTCCGCCGGCGACTGGGCGGTTCTCGGCAGCGCCGCGACCGGTAGGGGAAAGTGGCCCTGCGCCCGCGCACTGGCCTGGACGGTTCGCCCCGCCGCGAAATGCGTTATTGGCGTCACCGATCACGATGCCTACATAGATGTCTGCACCGCAGCGGCGCCTTGCCGCCCAGGTCGGCCGCTATGAACCGCTTGATCCGTGGGAGCGCGCCCGCCGTATAATCCGGGGCCGTGCAGCGGTGCAAGATCAGACGATCAGAAAGTGAATGCGACGTGGATATCTATACGATCATCTTCCTGGCTTTGGCCGTGTTCATCTTCCTGCGCCTGCGCAACGTGCTGGGACAGCGCACCGGGAGCGAGCGCCCGCCGTTCGACCGGGCCGCGCGGGATTTCAGCAAGGGTCCCCCCAATGCCGCCGCCAATTCCAACGGCAATGTGGTGCCGCTGCCCGGCACGGTGATCGATCAGGCACCCGCGCCCGCCGAGGCTGCGCCCTCGCCCGATCGCTGGAAGGACATCGCTCCCCAGGGCTCGGCCCTGGCGCGCGGGCTCGACGATCTTGTCGAGGCGGATTCGTCGTTCGACGCGCCGCGCTTCCTGACCGGCGCCCGCAGCGCCTACGAGATGATCGTGCTGGCTTTCGCCGGCGGCGACCGTCGCGCGCTGAAGGATCTCTTGTCGAAGGAGGTCTATGACGGCTTCGACGCCGCGATCCGCGAGCGCGAGCAGCGCGAGCAGAAGGTCGAGACCCGTTTCGTCGGCATCGACAAGGCGGAAATCGTCGGCGCGGGGCTGCGCGAGCGCGTCGCCCACGTCACGGTCCGCTTCGTGTCGCAGATGGTCACGGTGACGCGCGACAAGACCGGGGCCGTGGTCGACGGCAGCCCGGAGAAGGTCGCGGACGTCACCGATATCTGGACCTTTGCCCGTGATACGTCCTCGCGCGATCCGAACTGGAAGCTGGTTGGCACGGAAAGCGGGCACTAACGCCCGCTCCGCATGGCTTCGCGCTGGGATCGCGTCCTGCGCGCTTGCCCTGGCGATGCTGTCGCTGACGCCGACCGCGTCGGTAGCGCGCCGCGCGCCGCCCCGCACCGAACAGCAACGTCCGCCGCCAAATCTGCCGTTTGCCATCGAGGTCGCCCAGTACAGTCCGCTGCCGTGGGCCGAGGTCGCCGGCTGGGCCGACGACGACCAGCTCGCGGCATTTCGCGCCTTTGCCGCCAGCTGCAAGGCGATCGGCGCGTCAGCAGTGCCGCCGGCGGCAACGGCGCCGGCCGCCGCCGACAAGCCGCTGGCGGGTTCGCTACGCGAACCGTGCCGGATCGCCGGCACCGCCACCATCGCCACCGCGGCCGCGGCGCGCGCGTTCTTCGAAGCCCAGTTCCAGCCGGTGCGGATCTCGCGGCTCGGCGAGCCCGAAGGCTTCGTCACCGGCTATTACGAACCCATCGTCGACGGCTCGCGCACCCGCACCGACGTCTTTACCGTTCCGGTGTATCGCCGGCCCTCGAACCTGTTCGTCCGCGGCTACACCCAGGACTCCCCCAACCTGCCCAACAAGGGTCCGGTCTATCGCAAGATCGGTCGCCGCAAGCTGGTGCCCTATTACGACCGCGGCGAGATCGAGGACGGCGCCATCGCCGGCCGCGGCCTCGAGCTGTGCTGGCTGAAGAGCCAGACCGACCTGCTGTTCATGCAGATCCAGGGCTCGGCGCGGATCCGATTCGAGGACGGCGGCGTGATGCGGATCAACTACGACGCCCATAACGGCTATCCCTATACGGCGGTCGGGCGGCTGCTGATCGAACGCAACATCATTCCCAAAGAGCAGATGTCGATGCAGCGGATCCGGCAGTGGATGGAGGAGAATCCCGACGCCGCCAACGAGCTGCGGCGGCAGAACCGCGCCTATGTGTTCTTCCGCGAGGTCACGCTGTCGTCGAGCGAGGAAGCGGTCGGCGCCCAGGGCGTGCACCTGACGCCGGGTCGCTCGATTGCGGTCGACAAGGCGCTGCATGTCTACGGCACGCCGTTTTTCATCATGGGCGACCTGCCGCTGCAATCCGAGCAGGCGAAGTCGTCGTTCCGGCGGCTGATGGTGGCGCAGGACACCGGCTCGGCGATCGTCGGCCCGGCACGCGCGGATATCTATTTCGGGGCCGGCGCCGAAGCGGGGCGGGTCTCCGGCCGCCTGCGCCACGGCATGCAGTTCGTCATGCTGGTTCCGAAAAGCCTCGATCCGGTGGCGCGGGGAAAAACCGCGCCGCTGCCGGCACCGCGCCCGGTCGAGGTCAAGCACGTCGAAACGCCGCACCACGGGGGCGGGCGCGAAGTCGATCGGTCCGCGGCATTGCGCTACGATGGCCGCCGTCGCAGCCACCACCACCGTTCGTCGCCATGAAGCGTCCGCAGCCCCCCAATATGCAGACAGCGCCGCCGACGGCGCGGCAGCGGCGGTTGCTCAGTGCGGAGGAGCGCGTGTTGTGGGACGCGGTGGCGAAGTCCACCAGGCCGCTGAAGCAGCGCCCGCGCAGGCCGAAAGCCGCCACTGTTGCGGAAGCCGCGATCGCGCCGCGCGAGCAGCCCTCCCCGGCGCCGGCTGCGACCAAGCCCGGCGCCGCGCGCCCTGCCGCCAGCCGCGCCGCGCCGGCGCCGCCGCCGTTGGTCACGCTCGGCCGCCGCGAACGCAGCCAGCTCTCCCGCGGCAGGAAGGAGATCGAGGCGCGGCTCGATCTGCACGGCATGACGCAGGCCCGCGCCCATCGCGCTTTGCTCGGCTTCCTCAGCCGCGCCAGCGAGCAAGGCCTGACCTTCGTGCTGGTGATTACCGGCAAGGGCCGCAGCAGCGGGCCGGACAGCGAGCGCGGCATCCTGCGGCGCCAGGTTCCGGAATGGCTGGGCCAGCTTGACTTCCGCGCCTTTGTCGTCGGTTTTGAAGAGGCCCATGTCGGCCACGGCGGCAACGGCGCGCTCTATGTTCGGGTCAGGCGCCGCAGCGCAAAATTATGATTCCAGTACCCTTTTGTTTCCGAAGTTCGTGTCGGGAACTTACAGCAGGCGACTCACGAACTTCGGAAACAGGGTACCAGTTTTGAAAGGATCGAGCCCATGACATCGCCAACCACCCTGCCAACACGCGTTCTCGGATCGAGCGGGATCGAGGTCTCCGCGCTCGGCTTCGGCTGCATGTCGTTTTCCGGCGTCTATGGCGCCAGCGACGACGATGCGGCGGTGGCGCTGATCCACCAGGCCATCGACCGCGGCGTCACCCTGTTCGATACCGCGGACATGTATGGCTGGGGGCACAACGAGACCGTGGTCGGCCGCGCCCTCGCCGGCCGCCGCGCCGGGATCGTGCTCGCCACCAAGTTCGGCCAGGTGCAGCGGCCGGGCGGACTGAACGGGGTCGACGGCCGCCCCGACTACGTCCAGGCCGCCTGCGAGGCGAGCCTGAAGCGCCTCGGCGTCGACGTCATCGATCTCTACTATCAGCACCGCGTCGATCCCGCTGTGCCGATCGAGGATACGGTCGGCGCCATGGCGCGGCTGATCGAGCAGGGCAAGGTCCGCGCGCTGGGGCTGAGCGAGGCGCGGCCGGAGACCGTGCGGCGCGCCCACAAGGTGCACCCGATCGCCGCGGTGCAGACCGAATATTCGCTGCTCTACCGCGCCGAGGCCGAGGAGACGCTGCGCACCACCCGCGAGCTCGGCATCGCCTTCGTCGCCTATTCGCCGCTGGGGCGCGGGCTGTTGACCGGCGCGATCCCGGCCGAACTGCCGGAGGGCGACCGCCGCCGCGTGCATCCGCGTTTCGTCGGCGACAATCTCGGCCGCAACCTCGCGCTGGTCGAGCGCATCGCGGCGATCGCGCGCGCCAAGGGCTGCAGCTCCGGCCAATTGGTGCTGGCCTGGCTGCTGGCGCAGGGGCCGGACATCGTTCCGATTCCCGGCACCAAGCGGCTCGAGCGCTTGACCGAGAATCTCGGCGCGCTCGGCGTGACGCTGTCGGCTGAGGACGTCGCCGGGATCACCGCGGCGGTGCCACCGGGCGCCGCCGCCGGCACGCGCTATCCGGAAGCGCAGATGGGAAGTGTGTATCGGTAGGGGCGTTTATCAAGGTTCGGCTGATTTGATTTTCGTCATGGCCGGGCTTGACCCGGCCATCCACGCTTAACAGCAGCAGCCAAAAGAGTGGATGCGCGGGTCAAGCCCGCGCATGACGCTGGGGATGGAGGGAGCGCTCCATCTGACAAGCCCGGCCATGACGAAGAAAACGGTTGCCGTGCGGTCTGCGCGCCGTCGACGGCGTCGCCCTACAGAATAAACCGGCTGAGATCGGCGTTCTTGGCCAAGTCGCCGACATGCTTCTGCACGTAGTCGGCGTCGATGCGCACGGTTTCGCCGCTGCGGTCCGGCGCGGTGAAGGAAATCTCGTCGAGCACGCGCTCCATCACCGTCTGCAGCCGCCTCGCGCCGATGTTCTCGACGCTGGCATTGACGCCGACCGCGACGTCGGCAAGCGCGTCAATGGCGTCGTCGGTGACGTCGAGCGTGACGCCCTCGGTCTTCAGCAGCGCGACGTATTGCTTGATCAGCGAGGCTTCCGGTTCGGTCAGGATGCGGCGCATGTCGTCGCGGGTGAGCGCCTGCAGCTCGACGCGGATCGGCAGCCGGCCCTGCAGCTCGGGCAACAGGTCGGACGGCTTGGCGACGTGGAAGGCGCCCGAGGCGATGAACAGGATGTGGTCGGTCTTCACCGCGCCGTGCTTGGTGGACACCGTGGTGCCCTCGATCAGCGGCAGCAGGTCGCGCTGCACGCCCTCGCGCGAGACGTCGGCGCCGGCGCGGCCGTCGCGCGCGCAGATCTTGTCGATCTCGTCCAGGAACACGATGCCGTTGCTCTCCACCGACTCGATCGCCTCCAGCACCAGCTTGTCGGTGTCGAGCAGCTTGTCGGACTCCTCGTTGACCAAGAGCTCGTGGGAATCCACCACCGTGGTGCGGCGGGTCTTGGTGCGGGCGCCCATCTTGCCGAAGATGTCGCCGAGCGAGATGGCGCCGATCTGGGCCCCGGGCATGCCCGGGATCTCGAAGCTCGGCATGCCGCCGGACGACTGCAGCTCGATCTCGATTTCCTTGTCGTTGAGTTCGCCGGCGCGCAGCTTGCGGCGGAACGAATCCCGGGTCGCGGCGCTGGCATTGGCGCCGACCAGGGCGTCGAGCACCCGCTCCTCGGCGGCGAGCTGGGCGCGCGCCTGCACGTCCTTGCGCTTGCGCTCGCGGGTCTGCCCGATCGCGATCTCGACCAGGTCGCGGATGATCTGTTCGACGTCGCGGCCGACATAGCCGACCTCGGTGAATTTGGTGGCTTCGACCTTGATGAAGGGCGCGCCGGCCAGTCGCGCCAGCCGCCGCGAGATCTCGGTCTTGCCGACGCCGGTCGGCCCGATCATCAAGATGTTCTTCGGCAGCACCTCCTCGCGCAGCGAGCCGGTGAGCTTGAGGCGGCGCCAGCGGTTGCGCAGCGCGATCGCCACCGCGCGCTTGGCGTCGGCCTGGCCGACGATGAAGCGATCGAGCTCGGAAACGATTTCACGGGGGGAGAAGTCGGTCATGACGGGGATCAACTCTGCAGACTGGCTTGCGGAAGGCGACGGGTGAGGGCGAGCGGCGTGACGCGCAGCAGCATGCCGCGCAACGGGCGCCAGCCGGCGCTGAGCATGAGCACGAAGGCGCCCAGCGCCAGCACCGTGGTCGGCACGGTGAGGTCCGACAGCCCGGCCTGGCGCAGCAGCGCCGCGAAGGCATAGCCGGCATAGGTCATGCCCGACACCAGCAGCGCGCGCCGGTCGATCAAGAGCGCGATGACGCTGAGGATCACGAAGATGGCGATGACGACCAGCGCGGAGGAAGGATCGAGCCTGCCTCCCGAGGCCAGGACGTCGCGAAGGAACGAATGCACGATCAGCGGCGCCGCCAGGAGATGCAGCCAGAACGCGATGTCGGCGCGGCGGGTCAGCCGCCGCGGATCAGCCATGTCGAAGCGCATGGCGGCGGCGAAGATCGCGATGCCGCAGACGAACAGCGCAACCGCGTTGGTCTGGCCTGCACAGTCGGCGCATATCGGCGCCACGCTCTGGGCCAACCCCACCACCGCGATGGTCATGGCGGCGCAGCCGGCGGCAACGGTGATCGGGACCCGGAAACGCCAGTAATGGGCGGCCGTCAACACCACCGTCAGCAGCGCCGCGATCGCCAGCGGCAGCGGTTGGTCGGTGCTGATGCCGAGCGGTTGGATGCCGTATCCGGTTTGGGCGCCCGCGCCGAGCAGCAGGCTCGCGGCCATGAAGACGCTCGCCGCAAACGCCACCAGCAGGGCGATGCTCGGCAGCGCCATGCGCCGCGCCCGGGTGAAGAATTCGGCGAGCAGCCAGGCGGTGGCGGCGACACTGGCCCAGGTCGCGGCCGCGCCGATCCCGCGATCGACGAAATAGCCCAGCGCGCCGATGAACATGGCGAGCCCCAGCGTGACGAAGATGTCGCTGAAGCCGCTGACGAAGCGCAGGCGTTCGTCGTCGGGCGAGGCCTCCGGCTCGGCGCCCTCGCGGACGACCGAGAGCGCGCGCAGCGCCGCGGCCTGATCGGCGCTGATGATGCCGCGGGCGATGCCTTCGCTCAGGATCTCGTCGGTGACCATGGAGAGGGATGTCCCGTTGGCCGGCGCCGCGAATCGGCCGGCGCGCTTCAGGTCGCCGTCAGCGTCTCGAGGGTGACGTTGCGGTTGGTGTAGACGCAGATGTCGGCGGCGATGTCCAGCGCCCGGCGCACGATGGTCTCGGCGTCCTTGTCGGTGTCGACCAGGGCGCGGGCCGCGGCGAGCGCGTAGTTGCCGCCGGAGCCGATCGCCATGACGCCGGCTTCAGGCTCCAGCACGTCGCCGGTGCCGGTCAGCACTAGGGAGACGTCCTTGTCGGCCACGATCATCATCGCCTCCAGCCGGCGCAGATAGCGGTCGGTGCGCCAGTCCTTGGCCAGTTCGACCGCGGCCCGGGTCAATTGCCCGGGATACTGCTCCAGCTTGCTTTCCAGCCGCTCGAACAGGGTGAAGGCATCGGCGGTGGCGCCGGCAAAGCCGCCGATCACGTCGCCCTTGCCGAGTTTCCGGACCTTTTTGGCGTTGGACTTGATCACGGTCTGGCCGATCGAGACCTGGCCGTCGCCGCCGATCACGACCCGCCCGCCCTTGCGGACGGTCAGGATGGTGGTGCCGTGCCATACGGCGGAGGTTTCCGGGGATTGCATCGCGTCTCCTTGTCAAAGCCAGATCTAGGGATCAAGGACCGCGGACGCAATCGGAGCGGGTCCCCGGCCCAGGCCGGGCACCGGTGGCCGCGGCGGGTCTTGAGCCGGAATTTACCGTAACCTCAGGCCAGTCGGTGCCCGACGCGGGGGTGTCATACCGCAGTAGCGAAGGAGCCGCGCGCCTGTTAAAAGGGCCCGGTTTTCAGCCTGGAGCCCGTCGCCCGCATGCGCACTGCCACCATCACGCGCAAGACCAAGGAGACCGATATCGCGGTCACCGTCAATCTCGACGGAACCGGGGTTTCGTCCATTGCGACCGGAATCGGCTTTTTCGACCACATGCTGGACCTGCTGGCGCGGCATTCCCGGATCGACATCAGCGTCAAGGCCGACGGCGATCTGCATGTCGACCATCACCACACCACCGAGGATGTCGGCATCGCGCTCGGCCAGGCGGTGAAGCAGGCGTTCGGGACCATGGCCGGCATCACCCGCTATGCGAGCATCCACATGCCGATGGACGAGACGCTGTCGCGGGTGGTGATCGACATTTCCGGGCGGCCGGTGCTGGTGTTCAAGACCGTGTTTCCGCGCGACAAGGTGGGCGCGTTCGACACCGAGCTGGTGCGCGAATGGTTCAACGCCTTTGCCATGAATGCGGGCATCACCCTGCACGTCGAGACGCTGTACGGCGAGAACAGCCATCACATCGCCGAGTCCTGCTTCAAGGGGCTGGCGCGGGCGTTGCGCCGCGCCGTGGAGATCGATCCGCGGGCGGCCGGCGAGGTGCCGTCGACCAAGGGCCAGCTCGGCGGCTAGTTAAGTCAGGATCCGATCACCAGCGGATCAATTCGGTCGCCATTGGCGAACAGACCGCGCGACCTGATAGCGTGTTCCGGAGGACGGCAATGCCGGTTTATACAGTCCACGCGCCTCTGAGAGAGCACGTCAGCCGGCCGAAGTCGGAGCGGCTGGTGTTCATCCGCGACGGCTTTCATGTCTGGGCCGCGGTGTTCGGCCCGCTGTGGTTCATCGCCAAGCGGCTGTGGCTCGGGCTCCTGATCTATCTGGTGGCGGTGGTCGCGCTGGCGGCCGCGCTGGTCTTGCTGCATGTCGATCTCGAAAGCCGGCTGTTCGTCGGCCTGCTGGTGGCGCTGTTGACCGGCTTCGAGGCCGCGAGCCTGCAGCGCTGGTCCTATTCGCGCGGCGGCTGGCGGCTGCTCGACGTGGTGGTGGCGCGCAATCGCGACGCCGCCGAGCATCGCTTCTTCGAGCATTGGAACGAGACCCGCCCGATGCGCGAGCCGCAGCCGCCGGTCGATCGCGGCGAGCCCCCGCCGGTGCGGCCGGGGGCAAGCGGCAGCGCCGGCTATGGCGAGATCATGGGATTGTTTCCGCAGCCGCCGGTGCCGCGGTGAGCGTCGCGATCATCGATTATGGCTCCGGCAACCTGCACTCGGCGGCGAAGGCGTTCGAGCGCGCCGCGCGCGACATCGGCCACCCGCAGCCGATCGTGGTGACGTCGGATCCCGACGTGGTGGCGCGGGCCGACCGCATCGTGCTGCCGGGCGTCGGCGCCTTCGCCGACTGCCGGCGCGGGCTCGACGCGCTCGACGGCATGGTGGCGGCGCTGGATGCGGCGGTGCGCGGCAGGGCGCGGCCGTTTCTCGGCATCTGCGTCGGCATGCAGCTGATGGCAACGCGGGGCCGCGAATACGTCACCACCGCCGGGCTGGACTGGATCCCCGGCGACGTCGAGCGCATCACGCCGGGCGATGCCGCGCTGAAGATTCCCCATATGGGCTGGAACACGCTGAACGTGGCGCGGCCGCACCCCCTGCTGGAGGGCCTGCCGCTCGGCGAGGCCGGCCGCCACGCCTATTTCGTGCACTCCTACCACCTCAACGCCACGGAGGAGGCCGACGTGGTGGCGCGCGCCGACTACGGCGGCCCGGTGACGGCGATCGTCGCCCGCGACACCGCCGCCGGCACCCAGTTTCACCCCGAAAAGAGCCAGCGCTTCGGGCTGGCGCTGATCGCCAATTTCCTGAGGTGGACGCCTTGATCCTGTTCCCCGCCATCGATCTCAAGAACGGCGCCTGCGTCCGGCTGGAGCAGGGCGACATGGCGCGCGCCACCGTGTTCAACACCGATCCGGTCGACCAGGCCGCGAGCTTCGAGCGGCAGGGCTTCGAATACCTGCACGTGGTCGATCTCGACGGTGCCTTTGCCGGCAAGCCGATGAATGCGCGCGCGGTGGAGGGCATGCTGGCGGCGGTGAAGATGCCGCTGCAGCTCGGCGGCGGCATCCGCGACCTCGCCACCGTCGAGGCCTGGCTCGCGCGCGGCGTCGCGCGCGTCATCATCGGCACCGCCGCGGTGCGCGATCCGGCGCTGGTGAAGGACGCGGCGCGCCGCTTTCCGGGCCGCGTGGCGGTGGGTCTCGACGCCCGCGACGGCAAGGTCGCGGTGGAGGGCTGGGCCGAGACCTCCCAGGTCACCGCGCTGGAGATCGGCCAGCGCTTCGAGGACGCCGGCGTCGCCGCCATCATCTTCACCGACATCGCCCGCGACGGCCTGCTCAAGGGGCTCAATCTCGACGCCACCATCGCGCTTGCGGAGAGCATTTCGGTGCCGGTGATCGCCTCCGGCGGGCTCGCCTCGATCGATGACATCAAGGCGCTGCTCACCCCGCGCGCCGCCAAACTCGAAGGCGCCATTTCCGGCCGCGCGCTCTATGACGGGCGGCTCGATGCCGCGGCCGCCATGGCGCTGATCCGCGCCGCACGAGCGGCGGCTTAAAGATGTTTAAAGTTCGCGTCATCCCCTGCCTCGACGTCAAGGACGGCCGCGTCGTCAAGGGCATCAATTTCGTCGACCTGCGCGACGCCGGCGACCCGGTCGAGGCGGCGATCGCCTATGACGCCGCAGGCGCCGACGAGCTCACCTTTCTCGACATCACCGCGACCCACGAGAACCGCGGGATCATGCTCGACGTGGTGCGGCGAACCGCGGAAGCCTGCTTCATGCCGCTCACGGTCGGCGGCGGCGTGCGCAGCGTCGACGATATCCGCACCCTGCTCACTTCGGGCGCCGACAAGGTCTCGATCAATTCGGCTGCGGTAGCCCGGCGCGAGCTGGTGCGGGAGGCGGCGGAGAAATTCGGCGACCAGTGCATCGTGGTGGCGATCGACGCCAAGCGCGTCAGCGCGCCGGACGCGCCGGCGCGCTGGGAGATCTTCACCCATGGCGGACGCAAGCCGACCGGTATCGAGGTGCTCGGCTATGCCGAGGAGGTGGTCAGGCTCGGCGCCGGCGAGATTCTCTTGACCTCGATGGACCGCGACGGCACCCGCCAGGGCTTCGACCTGGCGCTGACGCGCGCGGTCGCCGACCGGGTCAGCGTACCGGTGATCGCCTCCGGCGGGGTGGGCACCTTGGATCACCTGGTCGCCGGCATCCGCGACGGCCACGCCACCGCGGTGCTGGCGGCGTCGATCTTTCATTTCGGGGAATTCAGCATTCGCCAGGCCAAGGAGCACATGGCAAGCCAGGGCTTGCCGATGCGCCTCGATCCCTAGTACCGCCGATTTGAAGTTCCTGCATTACTAGCAGCGAATTCGTTCCAGGAACTTCAAATCGAAAGCGGTACTAGAATTATAGATTTGCTAGTGCTCTTTTGTTTCCGAAGTTCGTGTCAGAAGTTGCCGCGATGGATCACGAACTTCGGAAACAGAGCACTAGAGCATGGGACACGACTGCACGGCACCAGGGAAAGAACACAGCACGGAAAGAGCGCCGCGATGGCCTTCACGATCCACGATCTCGCCGCCACCATCGACGCCCGCGCGGCGACGGGCGGCGACACTTCGTATACCCGCAAGCTCTTGGACAAGGGCCCGGCGCATTGCGCGCGCAAGCTCGGCGAGGAAGCGATCGAGACCGTGATCGCGGCGATGGAGGCCGACCGCGAACATCTGGTCGCCGAAGCCGCCGACTTGGTGTTTCATCTGCTGGTGCTGCTGAAGTCGCGCGGCGTCGCCCTCGCCGACGTCGAAGCCGCGCTGGCGCAGCGGACCGGAATGTCGGGACTGGAAGAGAAGGCGTCGCGCTAGAACATCAATTCCACTCCACTGGCGCGGTGGATTTGAGTTTCGCTTGTTGAGGAGGACGGCGGCGATGGACGCGCGTTCAGAGCAGAACCAGTACAATCCCTATCGGGTGTTTTCCCGCAGCGAATGGGCGAAGCTGCGCGACGACACGCCGATGACGCTCGACGCCGCCGAGATCGAGGCGCTGCACTCGCTGCACGACCGCCTCGACCTCAAGGAGGTCGAGGAGATCTACCTGCCGCTGTCGCGGCTCTTGGTGATGTACGTGGCCGCCGCGCACGAGCTGTTCGTGGCGCAGCGCCGCTTCCTCGGCATCCAGGACCGCAAGATGCCCTACATCATCGGCGTCGCCGGTTCGGTCGCGGTCGGCAAGTCGACCACCGCGCGCGTGCTGCAGGCGCTGTTGGCGCGCTGGTCGCCGCGGCCCAAGGTCGACCTGGTGACCACCGACGGCTTCCTGCTTGCCAACGCCGAGCTGGAGCGCCGCGGCCTGATGCAGAAGAAGGGTTTCCCCGAGAGCTACGATCTGCCGGCGCTGCTGAGCTTTCTCAGCGACATCAAGGCCGGGCGCCGCGCGGTGCGCGCGCCGGTGTATTCGCATCTGACCTACGACGTCATTCCCAACCAGATGGTCGAGATCGACCAGCCCGATATCCTGATCCTCGAAGGGGTCAACGTGCTGCAGACCGGGCGGCTGCCGCGCGACGGCAAGGCGGTGCCCTACGTTTCCGACTTCTTCGATTTCTCGGTCTATATCGATGCCGACGAGCCGGTGCTGCGGACCTGGTACGTGGACCGCTTCCTGGCGCTGCGCGACACCGCGTTCCACGATCCGCAGTCCTATTTCCATCGCTACGCGCTGCTGTCCGACGCCGAGGCGACCGCGACCGCGACCGCGATCTGGGACCGCACCAACCTCGCCAACCTCGAGGACAACATTCTGCCCACCCGGCCGCGGGCGACGCTGATCCTGAAAAAGGGCAAGGATCACGTCATCGAGACGGTGTCGCTGCGGCGGCTGTGAAGTTGTTTTCGACGTGCGGTAACAAAATTCTTCGTCATGGCCGGGCGTGACCCGGCCATCCACTCTTCACTTGCGGAGCTGCCGTAAGCGTGGATG
>JBKQQE010000530.1:0-6407 GCA_052326245.1 Xanthobacteraceae bacterium
ACTAGCAAGTCTATGATTCTAGTACCATGTGGTTTCCGAAGTTCGTGTTGAGAGAGTGCGGCAAGCGACTCACGAACTTCGGAAACTGGGTACTAGCGAGCCCGGGGCCGCAACACCCGCCGGGTCCCGTACGCAGGTGGCATGAGGCTGGTTCCATGCTGTCCACCCTCTCCGCGCCCGACCTCACCTTCGTGTTCATCGGCGTCGTCATCGGCCTCGGATCGGCGGTCGTGGCGATGCTCGCGATGCTCGAAGGGCTGACGCGCCGGCCGCGCAGCGGCGGCCGCTAGTGTCCCGGTTCTACTAGCGCATTATTGCGGCGTCGCCACCGGACGCGGCGCGGTCGCGGCGGCGGTGGTGCCCTTGGCGGCCGGTTTCGGTGCGGGCTTCGGCTTGACCGGCTTGACCACCGCGGCATCCGCGTCGCTGGCACGAACGTTACTCCACGGATCGGTGACGACCTTGTCGGGTATCCGCTTCAGCGATTCCTGATACCTGCGCTCGAGCTGTTTCTCCTCCTCGATCTGCTTGGGCGTTTTCGACTGTGAGGTGGCCGGAGTAAGCTGCGAGGCCCCCTGGGCCAGAGCCGTTCCGGCCATGCCCATCAGGATGGCCACAATACACAAGCCTTTTAGCGCGTGAGGTTTCATCGTCTCTGTTCTCGCCGAAAATAAAGCCGGCCAAGCGACCCTGGGTGTCGTGCCGGGACACGCAGACTAGCCGATCCGGCGGCGTTGCAACACCCGTTCCTGCGCCTCCCACCAGGCCACCGGCCCTGCCAAAACCCCGAAATTCTGGTTAGAATGGCCGCCGGACGGCGAAGGTGCCGAGCCGGGCCACCGGGAGATGGCGATGAGGAAGGTCTTGTTCGCGCTTGCATTGGTGGTCCTGGCCGGACCGGCCGCGGCCATGGGCGGGCACAACAAAGGCGCCGGAACCACGAGCGACGCCGACAAGACCGCCGCCGCGAAGAAGGCCAAGGAGATCGAACGGGCCTACAAGGAAGCGCTGAAACGGATCCCGGATTCGACCAAGAAGCAGGACCCCTGGGGCAACATGCGGTAGCCGCCCGCGGTCAATCGAGGCCGGTGGACGTTCAGCCGGCCTTCGCGGTCTTGGCGTTCTTCGCCGCCGCCTTGGCCTTGGGGATGGCCCACTCCATCACCGGTGCATAGCGATTGTAGGCGTCACCGGGCTTGAGCGGCGGCGCGCCGGGCCTGATTTCGATCCCCATCACGGCGCGCGAGCTGCCGAAACTGACCACGATGATGTCGCGGGTGCGCTGGTCGGGACGCGGCTGCGCGTCCTCGATCCGGAGCAGGCCCGGCTCATCAAGCCGCAGCTTGCCAGCCTTCCACCATTTGCCGAGCCGCGCCTCGCGAAAATCCTGCACGGTCTCGCCGGTGAACGCGATCTGGCTGATGGTCACGCGATAACCAAAGCGCGCAAAATGCGCGACAATGTCCTCGTCACTCATCGGAATCCGTTCGCGTGCATTCTGTACCTGCATACGAAATTCCCGCTCCAAACCTTCAAGCCAATATGACGAACGATGCTCACAGACGCGCGAGGCTAGAATGCCGGTAATTTTTGATGAATCCGTTTATGAACGGCAGCGGCGGGACTTGAGCGGCCGTCGATGTGAAACATGGTGAACGATCCGTTAACACCGGCGGCACCGGCGCACCGCCGGAAAGCCAATCATTTGTTGTCTTCTTTGGTGTAGCTGTCGGCCAACGCGCGGCCTTCCGCCAGCCCGTGCGCCGGAGATCGTAACCGTGAGCGACGCCGCCGAACTCGCGCCCGAGAGCCGCGCCCGCGCGCCGACGCATTCGCCCGTCGCGCCCCCGGACAGCACCGCCGGCCCGGCGGCCCGGGCGATGCCGGCCGTTGCCGCGCTGGCCGACCTGGATGCAGGGGCCTGGCAGGCGCTGGCCGATCGCGCCGCCGAGCCCAATGGCTACTACCTGCCGGACTGGGAATTCGCCGTGAATGCGCTCGTACACGGTCACGGCGATGCCGTCGCGCTGGCCGCATGGGACGCCGCCGGCGCCGCTTCGCCGCGGCTGCTCGCGCTGCTGCCGGCGACGTCGGCCTGGCGCGCCTTTCGCCTTCCCGTTGCGGCGCTGGTCAGCGCCGATCCCTACGGCGTGCTGGGCACGCCGCTGCTCGACGATGCCGACCCTGACGCCGCCGCGCGTGCGCTGCTCGACGCCGGCCGCGCGGCCGGCCTGCGGGCGCTGGTGCTGCGCGATGTGGTGCTCGACGGGCCGGCGATGGCCGCGATGGCGCGGGCGCTCTCGCCGCTCGGTCTCGCGCCGCGTCGGCTTCACCGCTATGTCCGCGCCGCCCTCGACGCCACCCAAGATGCCGAGGCGGTGCTGCACCACGCCCTGGGATCCAAGAAGCTCAAGGAGCTGCGGCGCCAGCGCAACCGGCTCGCCGAGCACGGTGCCGTTTCGTTTCAGGTTGCGCGGCAGCCCGACGAGGTCGCGCGCGCCCTCGAGGTGTTCCTGGCGCTGGAAGCCAGCGGCTGGAAGGCCCGGCGCGGCACCGCCATGGCCCAGCATCCCGGCGACGCCGCCTTCATGCACAGCGCCACCGCGGCGTTGAGCGCGCGCGGCGGCTGCGAGATCGTCACGCTCCGCGCGGGTGCAACGCCGGTCGCGGCGGGCGTGGTGTTGCGCCAGCGCGACCGCGCGTTCTGGTTCAAGCTCGGCGTCGACGAGCGGTTCGCCCGGTACTCGCCCGGGGTGCAACTCGCGCTCGAGCTGACGCGGCAGCTGTGCGCCGACCCGGACATCCGCTTCGCCGATTCAACCGCAAGCCCCGATCATCCGATGATCAATCCGATCTGGCGCGCACGGCTCATGATGGGCGACGTGCTGGTGCCGCTGCGCCGGCACGACCCGGCGGTTATGCTGCTCGGCGCGGCGCTGGTGGCGCGCCGGCACGCCCGCGACGGCGCGCGGCGCGTGGTGCACGCCCTGCGCAAGCTCGCCGGGCGGCGCTAAGCGCCACTAGACCGAATAAGGCTGCTCCGTCGCCATTTCCTCGGCGACCTGGCGGATCGCGGACACCAGTTGCTCCGGAGGCTGGGCGCCCGACAGCCCGTACTTGCCGCCGAGAATGAAGGTCGGCACGCCGCTGACGCCGGCCTGCGCCGCCTGCTCGGCCTGGCGCGTGATCAGCGCCACGTCCTCGTCGCTGTCCAGCCGCCGCCGCGTCTCGGCGCCGTCGAGCCCGCAATCGACCGCCGCCTGCACCAGCACCTCGCGGTCGGTGAGATCGCCTTCGCCGCGGAAATACAGATCCATCAGCCGCTGCTTCATCGCCGCCGCATTGCCGATCGCCCCGGCCCAGTGAATCAGGCGGTGGCAGTCCAGCGTGTTGGGCTGGCGCCGCACCTCGGCCGGACGATAGATGAGCCCCTCGCCGGCGGCGGTCTCGGCGACCCGTCCGGCCATGCCGTTATACGCCGCCACCGAGCCGAACTTCTTGATCAGGTAGTCCTCGCGGCTGATGCCCTCGCGCGGCACCCAGGGGTTGAGGAAGAACGGATGCCACCGCACCGTGACATCGACGTCGTCAAGTTCAGCAAGCGCGGACTCCAGCCGCCGCTTGCCGATGTAGCACCACGGACAGACCACGTCGGACACCACGTCCACCGTGAGCGATTTGCGGGCGGGGTCGGCCATCGGAAGCTCCTGGTTTGGCTGGCGGGCCGCGACGCGACCCGACACCGACATCTTATGTCGCGCGCGGACGGCTGCAAATCCCGGCCCCGAGCAGGTCCGCCATGCCGCTATCTATCTATCTGGGCAGTTTGAGTGGCTGGCCGCTGGCCTGCATTCTTGCTTCGACGGCTTCGCGGGGCCAACCGGTCAGCCCGACAAGCGTCGAGGCCTCGGTGGCGAACCTGCCCGGCAACGCAGCGCGATAGGTTTCTGCCGCCGGGCAACTGGCGCTGCCCTGCCATGGATGTTGCAGCACGTAGCGGCCCTGGAAGGTCTGGCGGTCCTGCGTCTCCAGAAACGTAATGTCTTCCGGAAACGATTTGGCATCGTAGCGCACGTGCAGGCGGGTCACGAAGACGGGCGGGGCGGCCGGGCCGTCGCCGATCCAGCGGGCCCCGAGTTCGGCGAGTTCGTTGCCGGCCAGCGGCGCGGCAGCGCATGGATCGCACCACCTCATGTCCCAGGCATACTCGACGAACACCGCGCCATTGTTCTCGCGCGCGGCGGCGCGCCCGAACACGGCTTTGTAGAAGTTGCCGAACTCCTCCTTGACGTAGAGTGGCACCTGCATGCCGGTCGGCAGCTTCACGGTGCGGTAGTTGGTCGCCTCCACCCGTCCCCCCTGGGTCAGCGCGTAGACGATGAGGTCCTGGGGGCCGTTGGCATTGACGGTGCCGAGCCGCAGCGGCAGCATGAATTTCGGCGTCTCGTAGCGGACCTGGAGCGGCCGCAGGTAGGCACTGCCCGAAAGCTTCATGCGTTCGAGGTTCACCTTGGCAACAAAGAACCGCATGTTCTGCCTGATGTAGCTGCCGAGGATCTCCGACGCACCGTTGGGGATCCGGTAGCCGTTGTCGGTCAGCCAGTTGACCAGGCCGTCGCTCTCCCTGGCGGAAAGGATCGATACGTCGTATTCGGCGACGTCGTAGCTCGCCTCCACCGTGACGCCAGTGTAGGCCGATTTGCGCGTCACTGCCGGCGCGGCCATAAACGCTAAGGTGGTTGGTCTGGCACCGTCGGATGCAACCACCAGAGGCTTGCACGGATCTTCGTCGAAATATTCGACCAGACGCGGCGCGGTGTAGGTGTCGATGTGGTCGATGGTCTTGCTGTCCACCACCCCGATCTGCCTGCGCTCGATGAACGTGGGGACCGGGACCACCACCGCGAATTCCTTCGGCTCGCCTTCGTAGTCGCTGGCCATGGTGATGGCGGTCTGGTTTCCGTTGCGGGCCAGAACCACCTTCGAGGACTTGTTGAACAGTTTCGAATCCGCCTGCGCGACATAGAAGCCGCAAAATGCTGCCGCCGGACCGGCCGCGAGTTGCGAGAGCATCGCCGCCAGGGCGACGCCGGTTTTCAGACGGACTGAGACCTTGTGCATCATCGGGAAGCTCCTTTGACTGTGGCCGCGGCCCACTTGAACCGGGGTGAAGGGAGAAATCTGTCGAAAACGAGCGTGGCAGGCGACAGTGCGATCAGCGCGAAATAGAGCGCGGGCCGCAGCTGTTCGAAGAAGGCGAGGTAGTGCGCGAGCGCGGCCACCGCGAAGGCCAGCAGGAATCGCCCGAGCGGAGAATCCGGACTGGTGCGCGGATCGGAGATCATGAAGAAGGTGAAGATGAGCAGTGAGCCGCCCTGCAGCTGGTGCAGGGGAATTGCCCAGGGATCACCAAGCCAAACCGCGCGGGCGCACAACAGCGCCGCGTAACTCAGGAAGAAGTAGAACGCGATGTCGATGCGGCGGATCGCGTGCAGCACGAAAATAGCGAGGAAACCGACCAGCGCGGCGAACCAGACGGTTGCGCCCCACTGGCCCGGCGAGATCCAGGCTCCGACACCTGACAGCAGCATGACGACGATGGCGAAGCCGGCGGGGTTGAACAGGTGCTTGCCATCGACGCGGATGAGGAATTTCGACGAAATCGCGATCACACCCGCGATCGCGAGGAGCCAGGGCTCGTCCGCGCGCAGCAGCAGGCTGAGCGACAGGCCGGTGATGAGAGGCGAGCGAAGATCGAGCGGAATGTGCGACAGCAGGCAGCACGCCACCTGGGTGACCAGGCAGACCACGACGGCGCAGGCACTGGCCGCCGGGTCCGCGCCGAAATCGATCGCAACCAGATTGATCGCGAGCAGGCTTGCCAGAGCAATGATCTGGAGATGGCGGGCGTCCGACCAGATCTTGCGCCAAAGACTTGTCAGCACGGTGCCCTGCCCAGCTCAATCGCCAGCCAGACCGCAGTCATCATCACGATTGGGGCTTTTTGTAAGCGGCGCCCGTCAGCGACGCGAAGAAGCTCCCCATCGCCGCGTCGTCATGCAAACCGCGCCAGCGCTTGCTCCGACCGAGGGGCGCCGTCCCGCTTTCGCATCGTGCCCAAATTCACAGGGTGTCGAAACGAAAGCAGAATCAGCCAGATCAACCACGCCCGCGGCGAGTCTGCTGGCCCGAGCCGAACTTCACCACGGCCTTGGAGACGGTCTTGCGCCCGGATCGCACGGCCCGTTTCGACGCGGTCGGCACCCGTGGCCTGGTGGCGGATTTCGTCGCACGTTGAGCGCCGTTGGCGGCGCGGGCCGCCGCGCGCCTGGCCGCGCGGACCTTCGCCGCCCTCGCCTCGGCGCGCGCGAGCTTGCGCTTCTTCTCGCAGGCCGCGCATTTGCAGC
>JBKQQE010000531.1:0-6782 GCA_052326245.1 Xanthobacteraceae bacterium
ATTCGCCTTGAGAGATCGCTGCAATGATGAAGCGAATTTCTGAACCACCACACTGACAGGGTGGGCAGCAGTTGGGCATGTCGTTTTTTGGTCTCTATCCGCGCGCGCTTCAGATGCTCGGGCAGCAAACCCGGCTCGGCTGGATGCTGGCCGCCGCGAACCTGCTGCTCGCGGTGGCGCAGTTCGCCGAACCCGTGCTGTTCGGGCGCATTATCGACGCATTGTCGGCGGCGCCCGCGGCCGGCATTGCCGCCACGCCGCCGGCGGTCTGGCGGCTGTTCGGCGCGTGGGTGGCGTTCGGCCTGTTCACCATCGCCTGCGGCGTCATGGTGGCGCTGCACGCCGACCGCCTCGCCCATCGCCAGCGCCAGGCGGTGCTGACGAGCTATTTCGAGCACATCCTGCAGTTGCCGCTGACCTTCCATAGCGGCATTCACTCCGGACGGCTGATGAAGGTGATGCTGCAGGGCACCGACGCCCTGTGGCAGCTGTGGCTCGGGTTCTTTCGCGAACACTTCGCCGCGATCGTCTCGCTGGTCGTGATGCTGCCGCTGTCGCTCTACCTCAACTGGCGGCTGGCGATCCCGCTGTTTCTGCTCTGCGTCGTCTTTACCGTCCTGACCACCCTGGTGGTGCGCAAGACCTCGACCATGCAGACCAGGGTCGAGCAGCATTTCGGCGATCTTGCCGCGCGCGCCTCCGATGCGCTGGGCAATGTCGCCCTGGTGCAGAGCTATGTGCGCATCGACGCCGAGGTCCAGGACCTGCGCGGCGTGTCGGAGCGGCTGCTGGCGGCGCAGATTCCGGTGCTGTCGTGGTGGGCCGTGGTCGCGGTGATGACGCGGGCGTCGACCACTCTCACCATCCTCGCGATCTTTGTCGTCGGCATCGTGCTGCACGGTGAAGGCCTCGCCAGCATCGGCGAGATCGTGATGTTCGTGTCGTTCGCCACGATGCTGATCCAGAAGCTCGAGCAGGTCGTCGCCTTCATCAACAGCCTGTTCATGGAGGCGCCGCGGCTGCAGCAATTCTTCGACGTGCTCGACGCGGTCCCCGCGGTGCGCGACCGGCCCGACGCCATCGACCCCGGCCGGATCAAGGGGCTGGTGGAATTCGCCGACGTGACGTTCTCCTATGACGGCAAGCGCCCGGCGGTCGAAGACCTGTCGTTCACCGCGCTGCCGGGCCAGACCATCGCGCTGGTCGGCCCGACCGGTGCGGGAAAATCAACCGCGATCGCGCTGCTGCATCGCGCCTTCGACCCGCAGTCGGGATTCATCCGGATCGACGGCATGGATATTCGCGGCATCTCGCTCAGCGCGCTGCGCCGGAATATCGGGGTGGTGTTCCAGGAGGCCCTGCTGTTCAATCGCTCGATCGCCGACAATCTGCGCATCGGCAAGCCCGACGCCAGCGACCAGGAGATGCGCCAGGCCGCGCAGCGGGCAGAGGCGCTCGACTTCATCGATCGAAACGAGCAGAGATTCGATGCCAATGCCGGCGAACGCGGCCGCATGCTCTCGGGCGGCGAGCGTCAACGGCTGTCGATCGCCCGCGCCCTGCTGAAGGACCCGCCGATCCTCATTCTCGACGAGGCCACCAGCGCGCTCGATGCCGTGACCGAGGCCAGGGTCAACGCCGCGCTCGACACCTTGATGCAGGGACGAACCACCTTCGTCATCGCCCACCGGCTGTCGACCATTCGCAACGCCACCCGCATCCTGGTGTTCGACCAGGGCAAGATCATCGAGAGCGGAACCTTTGATGAACTGGTGGCGCAGGGCGGGCGCTTTGCGGAACTCGCGCGGGCGCAATTCATGGTGGCCGGCGAGCCGCAGCCGGCGCTGGCGTCGGTAGGCCCCGTGCCCTGAATCGGCCCGCACATGGCGCGACCATCGTCGAAATTTGGCCCCTTTCCTGCATGATCTCCTGATCTGGCATCCTGGTGCCGGAGTCTGGACTGACAGGCCTCTGTTCTGGTCCGCGAAGACCGGATAAGTTCGCCGGCGCCAGCGACCAGATTAGCTCCTGCACGCCACAGCACAGGAACGGGAAAGTGCATCAAACATTGCGTTCAGTGATGGCCTCGCTGCTTTCATCCCCGGTGAGGCGATCGCTGCCGCGACATCTGCTGCTCGCCGCCGTCCTCGCCGTGCTGGCGTCGCCGCGGCCGGCCGCGGCCGAGGCCCTGCTCATCGTCGAGGCGGACAGCGGCAAGGTGCTGCATGCCGAGAACGCGACCTATCCCTGGTATCCGGCGTCCGTCACCAAGCTGATGACCGCCTATGTGGTGCTGAAGGCCGTGAAGGACGGCCGCGTGTCGCTCGACACGCTGGTCAGCGTCTCACCGGTCGCCGCCGCCCAGGCGCCCTCCAAGATGGGGTTCAAGCCCGGGACGCAGCTCACCGTCGACAATGCGATGAAGATGATGATGGTGAAGTCCGCCAACGATATGGCGGTGGTGCTGGCGGAGGGTATCGACGGCTCGATCGAGGCGTTCGCCGACGACATGAACCGCAATGCCGAGCGGCTCGGCATGACGCAGACCCACTATGTCAATCCCAACGGCCTTCCCGCGGACGGTCATGTCACCTCGGCCCGCGACCTCGCCATCCTGGCCCGCGCCATCATCCGCGACCTGCCGGAATACGAGTATTTCGTCCACATCCCGGCGATCAAGTTCGGCCGTCGGATCACGCGCAACTTCAACAGCCTGATCGGGCGCTATCCGGGCGCCGACGGCATGAAGACCGGATTCATCTGCGCCTCCGGCTTCAACCTGGTGGCCTCGGCGACACGCGACAACAAGCGCCTGATCGCGGTGGTGCTCGGCGCCTCGTCATCGAGCATGCGGGCCTACAAGGCCGTGCAATTGCTGGAGCGGGGGTTCTCGGGTGGTGGCCTGTCGTGGCTGACGCCGTCGCTGGGAACCGTTGATCAGCTCGTCCCGGTGGCCGCGGAGCCGCCGAACTTGCGCGACGACATGTGCGGACCGCACCGCAAGCGGCAGCAGGCGCCGGAGTCCGACGATGACAATGCCGGAACAGCCGAAGCCGGTCTGTCGCTGTTCGCCGGGCTGCAGCCGGGCCAGGCGAAAGCCGCCGAGCTGCTGGCGGCGCCGGCGAGCCTCGCCGAGCCTGTCATTGTCTACACCGGACCGAAGAAAACCGGCGCGGCGCTGATCGCCGTCAATGCGGCCGACGCCGAAAGCCAGGCGCCGAAGGCGAAGGGCCGCAAGGGCCATGCCGCCAAGCCGAAGCACGGCTCGCCCACCGATGTCGCGGACAAGACCGAGGCCGCGCCGGCCAAGCCGGCCGCCGGCGCAAAGCCGCCGAAAACCGACCAGTCGGTCGCCGAGCAGCCCAAGTCCGGCAAGTCCAAGCCGGCCGCCGCCAAGCCCGCGGCGTCCAAGCCCGTCGCGGACAAGGCCGACCACCCCGACGCCAAGTCCGGCAGCTCCCACAAGAGCGCGAAAAAGGACGGCGCCGCCGAGGACAAGCCGGCCGCCGACCGCAAAACCGACGGCGCAGGGCACAGCTGACCCCGAGCGGCACCCCGGGGGTCGGCTTGCCAGCCGGCGGCGCTTCGCCCAATACTCTCTCCAGTGAGCAGCGTGGCGTGGTAACGACGGCCCGTGGCAACGACGGGCCGCGCAAGAACATTGAGGGGGAAACATGGTGGATCGCATCTGGCTGAAGAACTATCCCGCCGGCGTACCGGCGGACATCGATCCGGCCCAGTATTCCTCGTTGGTCGCCCTGCTGGAGGAGAGCTTCGCCAAATTCCGTGATCGCAAGGCCTTCATCTGCATGGACAAGGCGATCACCTATGGCGAGCTCGACGAGATGGCGACCGCGCTCGCGGCGTATCTCCAGAACCGCGGCCTGCCAAAGGGCGCGCGGGTCGCGATCATGATGCCCAACGTGCTGCAGAACCCGATCGCCACCGCGGCGATCCTGCGCGCCGGCTACGCGGTGGTGAACGTCAATCCGCTCTACACGCCGCGCGAACTCGAACACCAGCTCAAGGATTCCGGCGCCGAGGCGATCGTGCTGCTGGAGAACTTCGCCACCACGCTGGAGAAGGTGGTCGCCCGCACCGCCGTCAAGCACGTGATCATCGGCACCATGGGCGACCTGCTCGGTTTCAAGGGCGTGATCGTCAATTTCGTCGTGCGCCGCGTCAGGAAGATGGTCCCGGCCTTTTCGCTGCCCCAGGCCGTGTCGTTCAACGACGCTGTGGCGAAGGGACGGCGGCTGAAGTTTTCCAAGCCCGCGATCGGCCCCGACGACGTGGCGTTCCTGCAATATACCGGAGGCACCACCGGCGTCTCGAAGGGCGCGACGCTGCTTCACCGCAACATTCTCGCCAACGTGCTGCAGAACGATGCCTGGCTGCAGCCCGCCCTGCGCAAGCCGCCGATCGTCGACCAGCTGTTCATCGTCTGCGCCCTGCCGCTGTATCACATCTTCGCGTTGACGGCATGCTACCTGCTCGCGGTGCGTGCCGGCGGCGTCAATCTTCTGATCCCGAACCCCCGCGACATCGGCGGCTTCATCAAGGAGCTGCAAAAATACCAGGTCAACAGCTTCCCGGCGGTGAACACGCTCTACAACGCGCTGCTGCAGCATCCGGAGTTCAAGACGCTGGACTTCTCCAAGCTGAAGAGCTGCTTCGGCGGCGGCATGGCGGTGCAAAAGCCGGTGGCCGAAAGCTGGCTGAAGACCACCGGCTGCGTCCTGTCGGAAGGCTACGGGCTTTCGGAAACCTCCCCGACGCTGACCTGCAATCCGGCGGATATCGAGCGCTTCTCGGGCTCGATCGGGCTGCCGGTGCCTTCCACCTCCATCGCGATCCGCGATGACGACGGCAACGACCTGCCGCTCGGAACGGCCGGCGAAATCTGCGCCAAGGGACCGCAGGTCATGGCGGGCTATTGGAACAGGCCGGAGGAGACCGCCAAGGTCATGACCGCCGACGGCTATTTCCGCACCGGCGACATCGGCGTGATGAGCGACGACGGCTATATCAAGATCGTCGATCGCAAGAAGGACATGATCCTGGTGTCAGGCTTCAACGTCTACCCCAACGAGGTCGAAGAGGTTCTCGCCAGCCATCCGGGCGTGCTGGAATGCGCGGTGATCGGCGTTCCCGACGAAAAATCGACCGAGGCGGTCAAGGCCTTCGTGGTGCGCAAGGACCCCTCGGTCACGGCCCAGGACATCATCGCGTTCGCCCATACCCAGCTGACCAACTACAAGGTACCGAAGCAGATCGAATTCCGGACCGACCTGCCGAAGACCAATGTCGGCAAGATCCTGCGCCGCGAATTGCGGGACCAGAAGCCGCCGACGGCGGCGGCGGGTTGAGCCGCGGCGGAACCGGCGCCGCGGCGCGCCGGTCGCCTCGCCCAACCAAATCTTAACGGACCGTTGATAAGCCTCGGGGGCGAGCCGCCACCGGAGCAGTCGACTTGGCCGTGATCGAGACCGAAACCTTTTCTCCTCAGCCCGCCGGCCTGATGGCGCGGCTGCGCGCGCTGACGGGACGCGATGGCAGCAACGAGGCCTCGCTCACCAGGCGCCTCGCGGGCACGGTCTTCATCATCCGCGTCTTCAGCGCGGGCCTCGCCTATGTTTCGCAGGTGCTGCTGGCGCGCTGGATGGGGGGCTCGGACTACGGCGTCTATGTCTATGTCTGGACCTGGGTGCTGCTGCTCGGAAGCATGATGGATTTCGGCATCGCCGTGTCCGCCCAGAAGATCATCCCCGAATATCGCGCCGCCAGCCAGCATGCGCTGCTGCGCGGCTTCCTGTCCGGCAGCCGCTGGCTGACGCTTTGGGTTTCGATCGCGGTGTCGGCGCTGCTGGCCGGCGCCGTCAGGCTGGCGACCCCGTGGCTCGCCGTCGACACCGTGGTGCCGCTCTATCTCGGCTGCCTGACGCTGCCCGCCTTCGTGGTCGCCAATGTCCAGGACGGACTGGCGCGCTCCCACGACTGGATGCGGCTCGGTCTGATGCCGCAATTCGTCATCCGGCAATCGCTGATCATCGGCTTCACCGCCGGCGCCTTCGTGCTGGGGCTGAAGCTCGGCGCCGAAACCGCCATGCTGGCGAGCCTTGCGGCGGTGTGGATCGCGATGATCGGACAGATGATCGCGCTCAACCGCCGGCTCCGCGGCACCGTCGAGACCGGGCCGAAAGCCTACGACATTCGCGGCTGGCTCGCGGTGTCGCTGCCGATCCTGCTGGTCGAGAGCTTCTATCTGCTGTTGTCCTACACCGACGTGCTGATGCTGCAGCAGTTTCGCTCGTCCGAGGAGGTCGGCGTCTATTTCGCGGTGGTGAAGACGCTGGCGCTGGTCTCCTTCATCCACTACGCGATGTCGGCGACCACGGCGCATCGCTTTTCGGAGTATCACGCCAGCGGCGACAAGGCCCGGCTCTCGGCTTACGTGGCCTACGCCATCAAATGGACGTTCTGGCCCTCGCTCGCCGCGACGCTGGTCCTGCTGGCGTGCGGCAAGCCGCTGCTGTGGCTGTTCGGACAGCAATTCACCAGCGGCTACAGCATCATGTTCGTGGCCGCGATCGGGCTTGTCGGCCGCGCCGCCATCGGGCCGGTCGAACGCCTGCTCAACATGCTCGGCCAGCAGCATGTCTGCGCGCTGGCCTACGCGCTGGCGTTTGCGATGAACGTGGCGCTGTGCTGGCTGCTGGTGCCGCGCTTCGGCGGTCACGGCGCGGCGGCGGCGACGTCGGTGTCGCTGCTGTTCGAGACCG
>JBKQQE010000532.1:0-14909 GCA_052326245.1 Xanthobacteraceae bacterium
GCGCGCGGCAGCGGTGTCGGCACGACTGGTTAGGATCACCGGCACTCGCGCTCCGACCACGAGGCCTGCGATCTGCGCATCGGCCATGAAGGCGAGGTTCTTGTAGACCATGTTGCCGGCCTCGATGTTCGGCACGATCAGTACATCGGCGAGGCCCGCGATCGGCGATGAGATATGTTTGATCCGCGCGGCTTGCGCATCCACTGCGGCATCGAGATCGAGCGGCCCGTCGACGATGCCGCCGACGATCTGCCCGCGGTCGGCCATCTTGGCCAGAATAGCGGCGTCGAGCGTGGCCGGCATTTTGGTCTGCACCATCTCGACCGCGGCCAGCACGGCGACTTTCGGCAGCTCGATACCGAGCGCGCGTGCGAAACCGATTGCATTCTGGCAGATGTCGCGCTTCTGATCGGTGTCGGGCGCGATATTCAGCGCGACGTCGCTGATGATGAAGCGGCGCGCATAGGTCGGTACCGACACCATCACGCAGTGGCTGATCAACCGTCCGGTGCGGAGCTTCGCTTCCTTCTGCATGACCGCGTGCAAGAGCACGTCGGTGTGCAGGCTGCCCTTCATCAGCGCCGCAACCTCGCCGTTGCCGGCGGCCATTGCAGCCTTCTGCCCCGAATCCTCGGCACCTTCCGTGGCCACGATCCGGCACTTGGCGATATCCAGGCGCGCATGATCCGCGATCTGCCGCATCTCGGCCTCGGGGCCGAACAGCACGGGAAGGATCAGCCCGGCCTCGGCGGCCTCCACCGCGCCTGCCAATGCGTCGGCGCTGCACGGATGCACCACGCCGGTCAGCATCGGCTTGAGACTCCGACAGCGTTCGACGAGCTCTTCGAGCCGATGCTCCGGCACCTGGTATTGCTGCCGCGTCGTCGGTGCCAGAACTTCCAGGATCGCGGCGGCGAAAATCTGACCCGCCGGGTCGGTACACTCGCCGTCCAGCACGACGATCCCCTGATCCGACCGCTTCTCCCGCACGACGAGACGCGCCGTCATCGCCGCGTCGATCGGTAGTGCACCTTTGATCTGCACCGAGGTTGTGCGGATCGAGGTCCCGGGTCCCGGGAGGGCTGAACCAGCGAGCGCGGTCAGAATAGCCGTGACGATGCCGGCAGCTCCCTGGCTCTCGCCGGGACCGGCAAGCACATACACTTCGCCGAAGGCTGCGGCCCAGGCCCGAACGTCGCCGGCCTGCAATGTGCGCTGGACCGACGCTGCGTCGCCGACAGCGATCTCTTCGAAAGTCTTGTTCACGATT
Source organism: Xanthobacteraceae bacterium (assembly GCA_052326245.1). Lineage (GTDB taxonomy): Bacteria > Pseudomonadota > Alphaproteobacteria > Rhizobiales > Xanthobacteraceae > Bradyrhizobium_A. The sequence goes on from JBKQQE010000532.1 coordinate 1,271, forward strand.
GTCTGCATGGCTGCACTTAAGCTCAACAGGTTTGGGGTAGCGGAGCGTGCTCAGTGCGACACGATGGCTCGCCGTGCGGCAGCCGTGGTGACGGAGGCTCGGGTGGACGGTAGAAGTGCCGCCGTCTTCTCAATCGGTGCCGCCAGCACCTGCGACAGCTCGGCCAAACGGTCGCGCTCCGCGGCAAGCGGAGGATCCCCCGCGCCCACGATCGCATGCACCTGCATCAGTAGCTCCTTCCGCGCAGCCGCCTCCGGTACCAGGACTGCAAGCGCTTCCACCGCGCGTTCCCGTTCGAGCTGCAGCAGGAAGGTCTGCTCCCTCACCAGCGCTTTGAACGCGGCAAGCGATAGATGCATGAGCTTCTGGCGCGCGACGTTGAACGCCAGGGCGGAGCGCTGGTCAATCATCCGCTCCGCCGCGATGACGTACAGCACCGCTCGGGTCAGCGCTTCGTCGAATCCTCCGGTCTGCAGCTTGGCAGCGTATGCGTCCGCCTGAGCCCGTCGCGCCGCCAGCTTCTCGGGCGTCGTGCCAGGGAAGGGCCGTATATCGCTTTCCTTATTGATGCCGAGGAACGCTTGCACGACTGGCGAGCCATAAAAGCCGAAGAATATCTGCTCGGCCAGTTGATCACGCACCACGCGATAGGCGTCCAACGCGGCCGTGATCTGCGCCGAGAACTGCGCCTGCAGCGCGAGGAACGGGTTGTTGGCCGCCGCCGGCCTGCGGGCCTCTTCCACGGCGGAAGCCAGCCGTTGCACGCCCTTCATCCAAGGATTGCGATCGGCGAACATCGTGTAGCTGAGCCGGAGCGGGTCTAAGGCATGGGTCAGGTCCGCTGCCGGCTGGTTGGCAAAAGCGCGCAACAAAGGCTGCATCAACGTGCGATAGATCGACAGGTTCAATTCCGAGAGCCGGGCCACGGCAGCGAAGGCGCGATCGTCCTCGGGGCTATTGCGGCCGAGCGCGCGAATGTCGGCGAGCGAACGAGCCTCGAAGCGGGCGATCCAGTCGCCGGTGACGAAGCCGTCCAAGGGCGTGTCCGCCGGCCGCGGTGAAATGACCATCTCGTAGAGGCCAGGCGACAGGCAGTCGATGACGTCCACCAGTTGCACGAACTCCTCGTCCTCCTTCGCGCCCACTTTGGCGGAGACGAAAAGAGCGAGGTGCCCGATCTTGTGGTTCAAGCAGTAAACGATCGTCCGGCCGGTGGCGCGGATGTCGTCGACGTCCCGGTACAGATCGACAATCCAGCCGAGGGTCTGCGGCGGCGGACTGATATTGTCCTCTGTGGAGGTGAACACAATGATCGGCGAGGTGATGTTGCGGACATCAAAGGTCGTACCGTCATGCGACTGCAACTGATTGCGGGTCAGCTTGTCGCCGATGAAAAGGTTGTCCACCAGGAACTGCAGCTCGTCGCCATTCAGTTGGATGAAGTCGCCCCACCACTTCTCGAACTCGAGAAAGCGCTCCGCCCCGGTGTCGATGTTGGTATAAAGTGCGTATTGCTTGCCCCACAGCCAATTAGCCGGGTTCAGGACGTCGAAGTTCAGGATCAGCCCGGTGCCATCGAATATTCCATTGCCAAGATCGCTGGTCATTGCGGTGAGCCAGCTACCGCCGAGCAGGCCGCCGGAATAGCGCATCGGGTTCTTGCCGTGCACGCCCTGCCAGTACGACATTGGCGCGCCCGCGACCAAGCAAGGCCCGAACAGGTCGGGTCGCAGCATGGCCACCATCAGCGTCTGATAGCCGGCCTGGCAGTTGCCGATGGCGAACGGACGCGGTGCATCGGGGTGGAGCTCGACCACCCTTTCGAAGAACTTCACCTGGCCCTCGACGACGTCCAGAAACTGCTGGCCCGGCGCCGGCGTCGCTCCAAAGCCGATGAAGTAAACCGGATGGCCCGCATTCAGGGCATCGCCGATCTCGCTCTCCGCCTTGAAGCCACCGATGCCCGGCCCCTGGCCGGCCCGCGGGTCCACGACCACTACAGGCCGCTTGCACTGGTCGATCACGACGCCGGGGGGCGGCACGATGCGCGAGAGCGCGTAATTGATTGGCCGCGTCAGCGACCTGCCGCTCATCAGCACTTCATGATCGAAGCGCAGCACAGTCGCCATCGGCCGTGATGTAATCTCGATCTCTTCGTTGCCGCGCTGCCGCAGCAGATCGAGAAAGAGAACGCTGCGCTGGAACGCGTCGACCATGTACTCTGGCCAACTCGTCATCGAATTGCTGGCAGCCGCGGCGGAGGCCTTCGGGAAAGCGAGCCATTTGACACCAAGCGGGCTTGTTGGCGCTGCCGGCTCGGATGTTAACTCATGTGCCATCTTCATTTTTATAGAGTACGTCCAAAGGATGTGCCCACGGGAGGCTCGGAATCTACCTACTGGCTCGCACGATTGCAGGATAAACCGATTGCCCCTCCAGCTCCTTAACCTAGCTCAAAACAGGGCGGGATCGCTCGATCGCCTGTCCGATCGATCGGTGCGATTGAACGGATGCTTATCCCCTACTACGCGGCGATGGTGACTTTCATCGCGTGCGCGTCGTCTTGATGATTCTGACAATGGCATCCGTCGGCGCGGCGATCTCCGGCTTCGGGCGATCTTCAAGAGCTTTCTTACCCGGCCCGTGATAGACAAGCGCCTTCTTAGCCGTTCTCCCTGACTTCGCAGTTTTCGCCTTCGTCCGCTTCATTCCCGGTCGGCTAGTCAGACCATAATTGCTGGCCTCAATGCGTCGCCTCCAGCACGAGCGCCATTCCTTGACTTCCTCCGATGCACAGTGTCACGACGCCGCGCGCGACGCCGTCGCGCTTCATTGAATGAAGGAGGCGAGTGGTCAGCACGGCGCCCGTCGCACCGATCGGATGGCCGTGCGCGATGGCGCCTCCCTCGACGTTCACGATGTCTTCGGCCAAACCGAGTTCCCGCGTCACCGCGATAGCGATCGCGGCGAAGGCCTCGTTGATCTCGATGCGCTGGATGTCGTCGATCTTCCAGCCGGCCCGCGCGAGCGCCTGGCGCACGGCGGGGACGGGCCCAACCCGAACAATCCCGGCTCGACTGCGCCGATACCGTAGGAGACGAGCCGCGCCATAGGCTTGAGGTCCCGCTTCTCGGCCCATCCACGTTCGGCGACGATCATTGCGGAAGCTCCGCTGTTCAAACCGCGCGCATTGCCGGCTGTGATCGTCCCGTCCTTGCGGAAAGCCGGACGGAGTTTTCCGATGCTTTCCAGCGTGGTATCCGGCCTGTTGTTTTCGTCCTTGTCGAAGACTTTCACCCCCATTTTGCCGTGGATCTCCACCGGCGCGATCTCGTCCTTGAACTTTCCGGCAGCCTGCGCTGTGGAAAAACGCTGCTGCGACCGCAATGCCCAGCGATCCTGTTGTTCGCGGGCGATTTGGCGCGACTTGGCTAAATCTTCCGCATGCCACCCCGAGTGTTCGCCGGAAAACGCATCGTTGAGGCCGTCGCGCAGCATGCTGTCGTAGAGCTGCGCGTCGCCCATGCGGTAGCCCCATCGCCCGTTGGCGACGAGATATGGCGCCATGTCCATATTCTCCATGCCGCCGGCAACGGCGCTGTCGAGCATGCCGAGCATGACCTCCTGCGCTGCGGAGGCGATGGCCTGGGCACCGGAACCGCAGACGCGGTTGACCGTCATCGCCGGGACATTGACGGGGATCCCGCCATTAACGGCCGACTGCCTAGCTGGGTTCATCTTGTTGCCCGCCTGGATCACATTGCCCATCACCACCGTTCCGACTTTCGCCGGGTCAAGTTTCGAACGCGCTAGCACCACCTTGATGGCAGTCGCGCCCAAGTCCGGCACCGGTACTGATTTCAGGCTTCCGTCATAGGTTCCGATCGGCGTCCGCAAGGCTTCACAAAGTACGATTTCGCGGGTAGTCATGTTTTTCTTTCCATTCGACGCTCACGGCGATATCTATTCCTTACTTCATGCACAGATCGGCAGCGATCGATCCGCATTTCAGTTTGCCCTGATCCAATCGCGCGCCTGCGTGGCGTCAGACCGCGAAAAGAGCTTCACAATCGTCCCGGGCATGAGGAACCCGAAAAAGCGCGTCATGTGCTTGATCCATTCGATGTCGGTGACGACGGCAACTCTGTCCCAGCGCGTCAAATGTTCCATTCCGATCTTGAAATCTTCCCACCCCGCACCGAGATCAAAGCCGGCAAAATCCGCATCGGTTTCGTAGTAGAGCCGGACCTTATCGTGCGTTCGAAGTGCATTCAGGACGGCGGGCACCAGAACAGCGTCATAGTCCGATTTGGTCACCCGCCCCTTGCAGATGAATGCGACAACGTTGCTCGGAAAATCGGTAAGCGGTTCGATCATAGGCTACTCCACTGACTTCCCCATCGGACGAAGACATCGCATCCGGCCGCACCGGTCATAGCCGTCAAAGCATGGCGAATACGGCGTCATCCTCCACTACGAGGATGCGGAGTGCTTTCATCGATCCGGCTCCAGCGCTTTCACGCCAGCATGCACATCAAGGCGTGAGGGATTGGCCGTAGCAAGAATCGTCTTGGCGCGAGCAATTTCCGCTGCCGCGCCGTGCACCATCACCAAAAAGCTGTCGGCTTTCACGGCTGTCTCGTATTGGATCACGCTATCCTTCGGCACGCCAATGCCGTAGAGCGCTGCACCGAGGGCGCTCATCCCACCTACCACGATAGCATTCTCAATGCCGTAGATCGCAATGGAGGCCAGATATCCAAGCATGACGACATGCCCCACAACGGGAATGGTCAGGAACAGCCCGCCAAAGAACATGCCCCAGAGGCCTCCCCAGAACGCACCCCGCGTGCCCCAAAACTTGACCCGGTCACCCGCATTGTAGAAGCCGACGACTTTTTGTCGGTTTGATATCCCTTACCGACAACGCTGAGGTTCTTCATCTCGAAGCCGGCTGCGGCAAGCTTTTTCACGGCCGTTTCAGCTGCATTGTGATCCGCGAAGGTGGCGATGACTGAGTCTGCTTTTTCCATTTTGTCCTCCTTCAGGACGAGCCTGCGCGCTTTGGCTTAGCCACGAGGCCAAGGAAACCCATGGAGATTCGCTTTTCGAACGCGTCAACCAGCAAATCCCACAATATCCGGCAGTGATGCAGCAAGGGTAGGGTCGGAAACTACTCAGCCATCGTTGATGTGGGTCAAATTGACTTGCCTGTATCCGTCACCATTGAGGAGTCGCGTGCGCGGTTTCGTCTGTGATGAGCGCCGCTCCCTAGCGCGTTGATTTAGATCAAAAGCAGATGAGATCAATTTTGAAGAGCCATCGGAATTACGAAGGAACGACTGGCACAGTTGAACGCATTTAATCACAGTTGATCGCTGTCCGCCGAGGTCAAGTCCAGATCGTCGGAAAAGGTGATAGACCGTGGCTCGCGAGACGATGCCGAAGCCAGCAACCCGCGCCGCAACGGCAGGCATGACGAGGGCCCTTACCCTGTCGAGGGGCAGGCAAGAAAGCTTCGGAGAGCTTCCGAAAAAGGCCTCAAACCGCTCGTGAGGCGACGAATGATTCAGTTCTTGTCACAAGAGTGTGTCCCCCGCGAGGGGTCTGAGTAGTTTCCGAGTCTGCCGATCCGTGCCGGTGATCGCTATTCATGGGGCCTTGAGCCAACGTCGACCGTGAAAGGCTGCAGACCATGACCGCTACGAAGAGTGTGGAAAAAGCGGATAACGCCCGTTTCGCCTCGGTGGTGACGATGAAGGCTCTCGTCTATCCGTTGGCGACATGATCTGGGGCGTTTCGTTCCTGCGCCAGGGTTGGCACATCGACTATGCGGAAGCGGTCAACCGTGCCTCCATGGTACCGCTCGGCTGGGTGATCGGCTCTCCGATTCTGGGCTACATCTCCGACCACATCGGTCGCCGAAAGCCGGTTTTGATGGCGGGGATGGCGCTGATGCTGGTTTCCGCTGCGGCCATTCTCTATCTCCCGGCCAACACCCTGCCGCCATATCTGCTTGGCTTACTGCTCGGCTTCGGCTCGGGCGCCGCGATGATTCCTTACGCGATCATCAAGGAAGTCAATCCGGACACGGTGAAAGGCAGCGCCACCGGTGCGATCAACTTTCTTGTCTTCGTCATGAGTGCATTTGCCGCGCCGGCGTTCGGCTGGCTCCTGCAGAAACTCGAAGCGGGCGGGACGCTCACGGTCGATGTCTTTGCCAAGGGCGGAAGCGTCGGCATTGCAGCCATCGCAATTTCCGTCATCCTTGCGTTCTTCATCAAGGAAACAGGTTCGGCGGTCAAGAAAACAGCATCGGCAGTTCATCAACCGCGTTAACCGCTGCATCGCATGACGGCGGCACCACGCGTCCGTCACGCACGCAGATTGATATGGGTCGACCAAAGTCAAACGAGGTCCGAAATGATGGAACGCGATACATTACACCGCTTGCTTCGTGACATGCTTCTTTCGCGAGCCTTCGAGGAAAGGGCCGCGGAGGAGTACAGCAAGGGAAATATCGTTGGCTTCCTCCACCTTTATCCGGGCGAGGAGGCGGTCGGCGCGGGCATCATCAACGCGGCCGAACCATCCGATTACATCGTCAGCACCTATCGAGAGCACGCGCATGCCCTGATGCGAGGAACACCGGCTCGCAAAGTCATGGCCGAGCTGCTCGGCCGGGCCAGCGGCATGAGCGGCGGAATGGGCGGTTCCATGCACTTGTTCGACAGCAAGCGGCGCTTCATGGGGGGATACGCCATCGTCGGCGAATCCTGCCCGATCGCTCTCGGGCTCGCCTATGCCGTCGCGATGCGCGGTCTTCCCGAGGCCGTGATCTGCTTCTTCGGCGACGGGGCCGTCAACCAGGGCACGTTCCACGAATCGCTCAATATGGCCGGCTTGTGGCGGTTACCGTTGCTTTTCGTCTGCGAGAACAATCACTACGCTATCGGCACCGAAATTCACCGCCATTCCGCGGTCGTCGAGGTTTTTAAGCGCGCCGCCGCCTACAACATCCCTGCCGAACAAGTCGACGGGATGGACGTGCAGAAGGTTTTCGAAGCAGCACGCCGTGCACTTGATCGAATCCACGATGGTGGTGGCCCGCAATTCATCGAGTGCAAGACTTATCGCTGGGGCGGCCATTCCATGGCCGACCCTGGGAGCTACCGGCCGGCCGTGGAAGTGAAGGCTTACAAGGCTTGGGATCCGATATCCGCGGCGATCCGAGAGGTCGAGTTCCGCTACCCAACGCAGGCCGAACTGGCCGAAGTCGGGCCCGACAATATAGGCCAGCTGACGGCGCACATGGTTGAGGCCGGACATCTGGCCGAGGCCGAGATCGAAAAACTCAAGAAGGAGGTCCAGGCGGTCGTGGAAGATGCGGCGCAGTTCGCTTTGCAAAGCCCGCAGCCGACCATGGAGTCCGCTTGGGCACACATGAATTGCAACCGTCACCACGAAGTCCAGATCTAGGAGCTACCATGTCAGAAGAATTGCTCTATTGGCAGGCCCTCAATCGGGCTCTGGATGCCGAGCTGGCAGCCGACGCGTCGGTGTTCACACTCGGTGAGGATGTCGGCCTTTACGGCGGCAGCTATCGTGTCACCGAGGGCCTCTACGCCAAATACGGCGAATGGCGCGTTCGCGATACTCCGATTTCCGAGGGCAGTTTCACCGGGCTTGGCGTGGGCGCCGCCTTGGCAGGATTGCGGCCGGTGGTCGAGATCATGACCATCAACTTCATGCTGCTCGCATTGGACTCCATCATCAACGGAGCCGCCAAGATCCCATTCATGTCGGGCGGTCAGTTCGGCATGCCGCTGGTTGTGCGGGTGCCCGGTGGCGTCGCGCGTCAACTCGGGGCGCAACATTCTCAACGGCTCGAGCACACCATAATGAATGTCCCGGGCTTGCGCATCGCCGTACCGTCGACGCCACAGGATGCCTATTGGCAGCTTCGCCAGGCGATCGTCAGCGATGAGCCGATTATCCTCCTGGAACACGAGATGCTTTATTTCAGCAAGGGTCAGGTTGACGTCCTTGCCGAGGCGCCTCCAATCCATCGTGCCCTGGTGAGACGCGAAGGTCACGATCTGACAATCGTGAGCTATTCGCGGCACGCAATTCTTTCGCAGAATGCCGCAGACGAACTCTCCAAGGAAGGCATCGAGGCCGAGGTCATCGATCTCCGCAGCCTGAAGCCGATCGACTGGGATACCTGCGCAACATCGGTCGAGAAGACGCATCGCGTGTTGGTGGTCGAGGAAGATTGCCGTTTCGCGGGTGCTGGAGCGGAGATTGCGGCGACGCTGGCCGAGCGCTGCTTCGATTCTCTCGATGCCCCGGTGCAACGGCTGGCAGGGCTCGACATGTCGACCCCGTTCAACGGGGTGCTTGAGGCGGCAACTATTCCCCAGGTCCCCGATATCGTGGCCGCCGCACGCGAGTTGTGTCGACCCACGCAAGGAAACAAGGCGGCAACGAAGTCTGCGCCAAGCCTCAAACCGACGAGTCCTGGCCAAGGCGCCGCCGGGGTAACGCAGGCTGCTCCCGCTGCGCCCAAAACTGCACCGTCAGAGACCGCAGCTGCACCGAAGGCCGCCGCGGCTGCGGCGGGCAAAGGGGCGCCAGCACCAGCCGCGAAGCCAGCGTCAGCTCCCGCCAAGACAGCAGATGCCCGACCCCACTCACCCCAGCCCTCCCCCAAAGGGCAGAGAAGGTAGCCAAGGTCATGAGCGAACCGATCACGATGCCGACGCTGTCCGACACGATGAACAGCGGGCGTTTGGTGAAATGGGTGATGAAACTTGGCGATCCGATCAAGAAGGGCGACTCGATTGCCGAGGTCGAAACCGACAAGGCCGTCATGGAAGTGACGGCCTTTCACGATGGCTATCTGGCGGGCCCGCTGGCGTTGGTAGGCACTGAAATGCCCGTCGGGCAAATCATCGGTTATATCGCCGACAGTCCTGGCGGGACTGCCACCGCGGCAGCGCAGACTACTCCCGTAGTCCCCAAGACTGCGCCACCCGAAGCCACACCTGCGGCAGATGTGTCGGCGGAGGTCAGAGTGGAGCCGAAGGTCGCCGCGTCCGCGGCGGACAAGGGTGCGCCGGCTCCAATCGCCAAACCAGCGGCAGCTCAGGTCCAAGCGACGATCGCTCAAATCCCATCATCGCCATCCTCTCCTCAGCCGGCAGAGGGAGCAGGAACGAAGCCTGCGCCAACCCCTCAATCCACCTCTCCCCAACACGAAGACGTAATACGCAGTGCTCCGCTACCCGCCGAGAGCTCGTCGCTTCTACCCATGGCGGAGAAGCCTCCGCCGGAGGCACCGGCTGAGGAGGTCCGAGCCTCCAATACAAGCCGGGTCATTTCCTCGCCGTTGGCGCGGCGGATGGCCGAAGAGGCCGGCGTCGACCTCGCCCGCATCCAGGGCTCGGGCCCGCATGGGCGCATCGTCGCGGCCGACGTCGAAGCGGCAAAATCCGGCAAGGGCGTTCTGGCGCCAGCAGCGACCGGAGCGGCGGTGCCCGAAGCGACGATGCCGGCCGCAGCAGGCGTGGCGGCGCCCGCCGTTCATGGCATGTCCGACCAGCAGATCCGCGCGCTCTATCCGGAAGGCTCATACGAGTTCGTGCCGCACGACGGCATGCGAAAGATCATCGCCCAGCGGCTCACGCAATCCAGCCTCACCATCCCGCACTTCTACCTCACGGTCGATTGCGACATCGGCGGTCTCTTGGCTGCGCGCGAGCAGATGAACAGCGCCGCGCCCCAGGACAAGGATGGCAAGCCTGTCTGGAAGCTCTCGGTCAACGATTTCGTCATCAAGGCGCTTGCGCTCGCGCTGCAGCGAGTGCCGGACGCCAACGCCACGTGGACCGAGAGCGGCATGCTCAAGCACAGGCATTCGGACATCGGCGTCGCGGTGGCAATCAAGAGTGGGCTGATAGCACCGCTGCTCCGCAGCGCCGAAACGAAATCCTTGTCGGTCATCTCCAACGAGATGAAGGAATTGGCTGAGCGCGCCCGCGCGCGCAGGCTGAAGCCGGAGGAATACCTGGGCGGCGCCAGTGCGGTCTCCAATCTCGGCATGCATGGCATCAAGGAGTTCACCGCAGTGATCAATTCGCCGCAGGCGACCATTCTCGCGGTCGGCGCCGGCGAAGAGCGACCCGTCGTACGTTCGGGCAAAATCGAGATCGCCACGATCATGACGGTGACACTCTCATGCGACCACCGCGTGGTCGACGGCGCGCTCGGTGCCAAACTGCTCGCTGCCTTCAAGGCGCTGATCGAGCAGCCGGTGATGATGGCGGTGTGACATCTCCGCTGTAGGCTTGCGCGTGATCGGGCCTGCGGCGGAGCTAAGCAACCGAGACTTGTAGCATGCCGCGCATGCAGGAGACGATAGATGGCTGAGACGAGTTTCGACATCATAATCATCGGCTCCGGTCCGGGCGGCTACGTCGCCGCGATTCGTGCGGCGCAGCTCGGCTTCAAGACTGCGATCGTCGAGAGCAAATATCTGGGGGGCATCTGCCTCAATTGGGGCTGCATCCCGACCAAGGCGTTGCTGCGCTCGGCGGAGATCTTCCATTACATGCAGCGGGCCAAGGAATTCGGGCTGTCCGCGGGGAAAGTCGACTACGACACGGGCGCCATCGTCAAGCGCTCGCGCGCCATATCGAAGCGCCTCAACGATGGCGTCGGCTTTCTAATGAAAAAGAACGAGATTTCGGTGATCTGGGGTGAGGCCTTCATCGATGCGCCCGGCAAGGTGACTGTGAAGCCGTCCAAGAGCGCCGCGCCGAAGGGCGTACTCGGCGCCGGCTCCTATCAGGGCAAGCACATCATCATAGCCACCGGCGCGCGACCGCGCGTGCTGCCCGGCATCGAGCCGGACAAGAAACTGGTGTGGACCTATTTCGAGGCCATGGTGCCCGACCGCATACCGAAATCGCTGTTGATCATCGGTTCCGGCGCCATCGGGATCGAGTTCGCTTCGTTCTACCGTACGCTCAGCGCCGAGGTCGCTGTGGTGGAAGTGCTGCCGCAGATCTTGCCAATCGAGGACGCGGAGATCGCCGGACTGGCGCGCAAGAGCTTCGAAAAGCAAGGCATCAAGATTTTGACCGATGCCAAAGTCACCAAGCTGGAGAAAAAGAGCGCCAGCGTCACTGCCGCCATCGAAAAGGGCGGCAAATCGCAGACCATCACTGCCGAGCGCGTCATCTCGGCAGTGGGCATCGTCGGCAACGTCGAAAATCTCGGGCTCGAAAAACTCGGCGTCAAAACCGAACGCGGCATCATTGTCGTCGACCAATTCAACAGGACCAATGTGCCGGGCATCTATGCCATCGGCGATGTCTCCGGCCCGCCGATGCTGGCGCACAAGGCCGAGCATGAGGGCGTCGTCTGCGTCGAGGCGATCAAGGGCCTGCATCCGCATCCGATGAACAAACTGATGATCCCCGGCTGCACCTATTGCTCGCCGCAGATCGCGTCGGTCGGGCTTACCGAACAGGCGGCGAGGGAGGAGAAGCTGGACATCCGCGTCGGCCGCTTTCCGTTCGTCGGCAACGGCAAGGCGATCGCGATGGGGGACGATCAAGGGTTGGTAAAGGTGATTTTTGACAAGAAGACCGGCCAATTGCTCGGCGCCCACATGATTGGCGCCGAAGTTACCGAACTGATCCAGGGCTATGTAGTGGCGATGAATCTCGAGACCACGGAAGAGGAACTGACGCGCACCGTGTTCCCGCATCCGACGCTCTCAGAAGCGATGCACGAAGCCGTGCTTGATGCCTATGGCCGGGCGCTGAATATGTGAACTTGTTGATTGCGCGAAGAGAGAAAGAACAACCATCATGGAACCCAAAGCCGCCCAGCCCAAGGCTGCTCCCGAATCGAAGCCAGGATCGAAGCCCTCAGCGATGGATGATTTGAAATCGCTGCCCCTTGCTGAGGTGGAGAAAAAATTGGGGTCGTCGGCGGAAGGGCTCACGCAAGCCGAGGCGCAGAAACGGCTGGCCCAGTATGGACCAAACGAGATCGAAGAAAAAAAGACCACTGAGCTCCTGAAATTCCTCAGCTATTGTTGGGGCCCCATCCCGTGGATGATCGAAGCGGCGGTGATCCTGTCGGCGGTGGACCGGCATTGGCCGGACTTTGGCATCATCCTCCTTCTGCTTCTGGCCAACGCCGTGGTCGGATTCTGGGAAGAACACCAGGCGGGCAACGCCATCGCTACCCTGAAAGCCACGCTGGCGATCAAGGCCAGGGTGAAGCGCGATGGACAGTGGGTGACCCCGGCCGCGCGTGAGTTGGTGCCGGGCGACGTCATCCGCGTCCGTATGGGCGACATCGTGCCGGCGGATGCACGGCTACTGGCGGGCGATCCAGTTGAGGTGGATCAGTCCGCGCTGACGGGCGAGTCGCTACCCGCCACGCGCAAATCCGGCGAGGCAGTGTTTTCCGGTTCGATCGTTCGTCAGGGCGAAATCGGCGCACTGGTCTATGCCACGGGTTCCAATACCTATTTCGGCAAGACGGCGGAACTGGTGCAGGGAGCGCAAACCGTCAGCCACTTTCAACGCGCGGTGCTCAAGATCGGCAATTATCTAATTATCCTCGCGGTGGTTCTGGTGGCGACGATTATTGCCTTCGCAATCTTCCGCGGCGATCCGATCCTCACCACGTTGCAGTTCGCCTTGGTGCTGACCGTGGCCGCAATTCCCGTGGCGATGCCGACAGTATTGTCGGTAACGATGGCGGTAGGTGCGCGCTTGCTCGCTAAACAGAAGGCGATTGTAACCCGGCTGGTGGCCATCGAGGAATTGGCGGGCGTGGACGTGCTGTGCGCCGACAAGACCGGCACCCTGACCCAGAACAAACTGACATTGGGCGACCCGTTCAGCGTGAACAAGATCCCCGCCGAGCAGGTGATTCTCAATGCCGCGCTGGCGTCGCGTGCGGACAATAACGACACCATTGATCTGGCCGTTCTGGGCGGCCTGAAAAACGATCAGGCCTTGAAAACATATAAGGTCACTCATTTCCAACCGTTTGACCCGGTGCATAAACGCACCGAGGCCACGGTTACCGGGACAGACGGAAAGGCATTCAAGGTCACGAAGGGCGCGCCGCAGGTGATCCTGGCGTTATCGGCCAATGCCGGAGAGGTGAAGCCCGCCGTCGACAAGGCGGTCAACGACTTCGCGGCGCGCGGCTTTCGTTCATTGGGAGTGGCGCGAGCCGACGGCGAAGGCCAATGGCAGTTTCTGGGTGTGCTGCCGCTGTTCGATCCGCCACGGGAGGATGCCAAGACAACCGTCGCGACCGCGCGACAGATGGGCGTGAAGATTAAGATGGTGACAGGCGATGCGCTGGCCATCGCCCAGGAAACCGCCAAGAAACTGGGAATGGGCACAAATATCCTCGATGCCAGCGGCCTCGGCGACACAAAGCAAAAGGAAACCGCGTCGGAGACCGAGTCCATCGAGAAGGCTGACGGTTTCGCCCAGGTTTTCCCCGAACACAAGTTTCACATCGTCGAAGACCTACAAAAGCGCGGCCACATAGTCGGCATGACCGGAGACGGGGTGAACGACGCCCCGGCTCTCAAGCA
>JBKQQE010000533.1:0-2534 GCA_052326245.1 Xanthobacteraceae bacterium
AATCCCCAGCTCAGCAACTTGCTGCTGGATGACTTCTTCAGCAAGCTGTTGATCGACTACCAGGCGTCCTGGCGGCGCGCCGTCGCTCAGGCGGTTCAGTTCGGAGTGCCGGCCCCGGCGTTCGGCACGGCGCTGGCTTTTTACGACGGTTATCGCACGGCGCGCCTACCGGCCAACCTGCTGCAAGCCCAGCGTGATTTCTTCGGCGCGCACACTTACGAGCGCGTGGACAAGCCGCGCGGGGAGTTCTTCCACACCAACTGGACCGGGCACGGGGGCAGGGTGGCGTCGAGTACTTATAATGTCTAACCGACTAATCAGGAGAATAAGGATGAAATACGGTCTTAAGATTCGCCAGGAGGGTGCTCTGGATCTGTTGTCGCTGGGCGCCTTGGTTCACCGCCTGGATCCGGGAATGATTCCCTTTCGCAAGGCTACGGAGTGCCAAATCCACGTGAGCGGCGGCGAGTTCAATTGCGCCGCAAACCTTTCCGATTGCTTTGGCCTGCAGACGGGCATCGCCACCGCCATGGTGGATTACCCGATCGGGGATCTGATCGCGGAACGCGTGCGAGCGATGGGCGTAAAGCCCTTTTACAAGCGCTTCAAGCATAACGGCGTCAACGGCCCCAATATGGCCACGGTCTACAGCGATCGCGGCCACGGGGTGCGCGGTCCGGTAGTCTTTTACAACCGGGCCAACGAAGCCGGCGCCATGCTCAAGCCGGGCGACTTTGATTGGTCGAGCATCTTCGCGGCCGGCGTGCGCTGGTTCCACAGCGGCGGCATCTTCGCGGCACTTTCGGCCACCACCGGCGAGTTGATCGTCGAGGGCATGAAGGCTGCCAAGGCCGCCGGCGCCGTGACTTCGTTCGATTTGAACTACCGCGCTAAGTTGTGGAACATCTGGGGCGGGCACGAGCGCGCGCTGTCGGTGATCGGGCGCATCGTCGAGCACGCCGATGTTCTGGTGGGCAACGAAGAGGACCTGCAAATGGGTCTGGGCATCCCCGGGCCCGAAGTGGCCGCGAAGTCCAAGCTCGACCCCAGCGCCTTTTTCGCCATGATCGAGAAAGTAGTGGCGAAGTATCCGCAAGTCAGAGTCGTGGCGACCACGCTGCGCGAGGTTCACTCCACTGCCCGGCACGGTTGGAGTGCCGTAGCCTGGATTGATGGGAAGACCTACATGGCTCCGACTCTCCAACTGGATGTTCTTGATCGAGTAGGTGGCGGCGACGGTTACGCCGCGGGTTTCTTCTACGGCCTGCTTACGGGCGAAGAGCCGCAAGAGGCTGTCAACCTGGGTTGGGCTCACGGAGCGCTGCTGACCACTTTTCCGGGTGACACCACTATGGCAACGCTCGAGCAGGTGCGAGCCCTGGCAAAAGGCGGCTCGGCACGCATTCAGCGCTAACGGCGTATGACTTAATCCGTGTGTAACAATCCGGTTTCACGCAAAGGCGCAAAGTGCGCAAAGTTCGCAAAGAAAAGCAAGGACTTCTCCCTCGCGTTTCTTTGCCAACGACCTTGATACCAACCCGGCGATCCCGGCATCTAACATAGATTGCAGGGCAAGCATGCAGGCGCAAATGTGAATTCTGCTCGGTCCGGGTTGGACTCAAATCTATATACACTTAGGAGGACTAATCCCTTGGACGGTCATGCTGCAACGAGTACGCAAAAACAAGCTCTCGCCCAGGACGAACTTGACCAGCTATGCATCAACACCATTCGCTTTCTGGCAGTGGATGCCGTACAGAAAGCCAACTCGGGCCATCCCGGCCTGCCGATGGGCGCCGCGCCCATGGCGTACGTGCTCTGGACGCGTTTTCTGCGTTACGATCCACTCAAACCTCACTGGCCGAACCGGGACCGCTTTGTGCTCTCGGCCGGGCACGGCTCGATGCTTCTGTACAGCCTCCTTCACTTAACGGGCTATAACCTGCCGCTGTGGAGTTGCAGCAATTCCGCTAATGGGGAAGCAGGACGCCCGGCCATCCTGAGTATGGTCTTGTCGACGGTATTGAAACCACGACCGGCCCACTGGGACAAGGTTTCGGCAACGGCGTGGGCATGGCCATCGCGGAAAAATACCTTGCGGCGCATTTCAATCGTCCCGGGCACGAAATCAGCAATTACAAAATCTACGCCATCTGCAGCGATGGTGACTTGATGGAGGGTGTGGCGTCCGAGGCGGCGTCACTGGCCGCGCATCTCGGGCTCAACAACCTCATTTATTTTTACGACGACAATCACATCTCGATTGAAGGCAATACGCACCTGGCTTTCACGGAAGACCGCGGCGCGCGCTTCGAAGCTTACGGCTGGTTCGTGCAAAGGTTGCCCGACGGCAACGATCTGGAGGCGATTGATGCGGCGATTCGAGCCGCCCAGGCCGAAACCGAAAGGCCGTCCATCATCATGATCCGGACGCATATCGGTTATGGCAGCCCGAACAAGCAAGACACGGCCGAAGCGCATGGCGCGGCGTTGGGCGAGGAAGAAGTGAAGCTGACCAAGGAGAACCTGGGCTG
>JBKQQE010000534.1:0-6003 GCA_052326245.1 Xanthobacteraceae bacterium
ATGGTTCCGACATTCGCGGCGCAAGATGCCGAGGCGGCGGTCGCCGCGTCGGCCCCGTTCTTCGCCGAGGGCAAGACCGTGGTTCTCAAGATCCAGTCGCGGGACATTCCCCACAAATCCGACGTCGGCGGGGTCGTCCTGAATCTGACATCGGCGGCCGCGGTCCGCGCGGCAACCGCCGATATTTTCAGCCGCGCCAGGGCCAAGCGTCCGGACGCGCAGCTCGACGGCGTCATCGTGCAGCCGATGGTGGTGCGGTCCAAGGCCCGCGAGCTGATCCTGGGGATCGCCGACGATCCGACGTTCGGATCGATCATCGTGTTCGGTCGGGGCGGCACGGCGGTGGAGGTGATCAACGACAAGGCTCTTGCCTTGCCGCCGCTCGACCTCAAGCTCGCCCGCGACTTGATCGAGCGAACGCGGGTTTCGCGGCGCATGCGCGCCTATCGGGACGTTCCAGCCGTCAAGGAAGACGAGGTCGCGCTCACGCTGGTCAAGCTGGCGCAACTCGCGGCCGACCTGCCGGAGATCCGCGAACTCGATATCAATCCGCTGCTGGCCGACGAAAACGGCGTGCTCGCGGTCGACGCCCGGGTGGTGGTCGGCACGGCGACGCCCAAATTCGCCGGCCCGGGTAATGCCAATTTCGCGGTGCGGCCCTATCCGGCGCAATGGGAACGCGAGATCGTCATGAAAGACGGCGTGCGGGCGTTTGCCCGTCCGATTCGTCCGGATGATGAGCCGGGAATCTACCGCCTGCTGCAGCACGTGACCATGGAAGACCTGCGACTGCGCTTCTTTGCCCCGATCAAGGAGTTCACGCATCAGTTCATCGCCAGATTGACCCAGCTCGACTATGCGCGCGCGATGGCGTTCGTTGCGGTCGACGCCGGGAACGAGTACATCGGCGTCGCCCGCCTGCATTCCGACTCCATCTACGAGTCCGGCGAATATGCGATCCTGCTGAGGTCCGATCTCAAGGGCAGGGGGCTCGGCTGGGGCCTGATGCAGCTACTAATCGAATATGCCAAGTCCGAGGGACTGAAACGGATCGCGGGGCAGGTGCTGCAGGAAAACACGGCAATGCTCTCGATGTGCCGTGATCTCGGATTCGGGTTGAAGACCGATCCCGTCGAGCCCGAGATCTGCGATGTCACGCTTGATCTGGAGAAGGCCGCCCCTGAACGGAGAACAGATCCGTAGCCGCCCCGCCGAGGCGATGGCCATCACCGCGTCGCGGGTGGTCGCAGCCGGCGCCACAGCGAGGCGCCGGTCGCGAGCAGCAGGGTCAGCGCGAATCCGCCGATGCCCAGATTTTCAAGGGTGACGAGAACGAACGCCACCTCGACCCGCCACGTCGCCTGTTCGCCCTCGGCAACGGCCACGATGTCCGGCACGACCGCGAGCCGCAGGGCATAGGCCGCGCAAAACAGCGCCGCGAACAGCACGAAGAACTTCACATAGGCGCGTTGTGCCGTCGTCATGTCGACCCTCTGCCGTGAAGCGGTGGTTCGCGCAAATTCCACGCTACAGGCGCTGTACCGAGACGACGCGGAAGGTGTGAACGCGGCCTTCCTCATTGATCGAGACGTATTCACCGGCCACGAACCGCTGGCTTTCGAAGTGATGGCCGACTTCCTCGGGCGTGTCGCCGCTGATGTCGTAGTGGAATGCCCAGGAGCCGCCCGGCCGATGCACCAGGTGCCCGAGTTCGGTGTCCTGACGGGGGCGCTGGCGGGCGACCCGGCAGGCCTCACGGTGGAGTTTCCAGGCTGCGGCGTCGATATGGCCGTCGTCGTTGAGCGGCGCGACCACGATATAGGCTATCTCGGATTCGCCTTCCGGATGACCGGCTTCGCGCGCCAATTCGAGCCGGATGCGCCGGAAGCTCGGCGGCAGCGCGGTGTTCAGGATGGCGTCAGGATGGACTTTTTGCATTGTCGTCACTCGATCTCATGGGTTGAGAAATGTCTTGAGGGTCAGGTTGGGTCCGGCTTTTCCGTCTTGGTGCTCTTCAGGCTGCGGATGGCGATCCGAATCAGGGGCAGGACCAGCGAGGGCAGGACGCTGTCCAGGGGATGGTGAAACGCGCCGGTGATCTCGGCATGCAGCGCCTGGGCTTCGACCTGGAGGGCATCGATCGCCGAGCCGTGGACCTCGCTGGCCAGTTCGAGATCGGCGCCGTGCGGGCGCATGGCCGCGACCATGATGATCAGGGCCGCGACGACAAAGTTGAACAGCCCCAGCGCCGCGGCCGACACGATCGCGGTCCAGACCTGGACCAGCGCAAAATAGGCCGCCAGTTCCAGCATCAGCAGGCCGAACGCGGCGAATAGTGCCGCAAAGGCCTTGAGCCCCAAGCTGACCAGCATATGCCGCAGCCGGATATCGGCAATGATCTTGTCCGCGCGCCACAATGCGCGCAAGTTTCTCGCGACGTTTTCCGGGTTCACCTTAGCGTCTCCTCAGCAGCACGCCGACCGCAACGCCAAGCGCGAAGGCGGACGCCAGCGTCGCCAGCGGCCGTTCCGCGAGCAGCGCATGGAGGTGCTTGTCTTCATCGCCAAGCGCCTCCCCGAGATCGGTGAGCGCCGTTTTGATCTGTCCGGCGACCTCCTCCACGCGCGTTTTCGCAGCCCCTGCCACCGAATCGTTGCTACCATGCATCGCGCGGGAGATTTCGCGCTTGAGTGCATGAAGTTCGCTCGTCAGATCGGTCGATCGCATGCCGCGCCCCGTTGGTCGGTTGATAAAAGCCTAGGACAGCCGGCTCCCGGTCTGTTGATTTGCGTCAACGAATTCGCCGGCCGCAGCCTTGAGGCAAGTCAAGGCCGTGTCATCTCCTCAACTTAGATAGGTGGTAACATGACCAATGAGATCAAATCTTGAGCTCCGCCCCCCTGCTGAACATCGCGAGTGAAACTGACGACCTTGAACTGCGCCCGAGCGGTTCCTGGACGGCGGCCCATGCGGCCACGCTGGAGGGGCTGTTCGCGGGCATCGCGCCGCGGGTGGCTCGGATCAGGACGTTGCGGCTCGATCTGGCGGGCATCACCGAGCTCGACACGCTCGGCGCCTGGGTCCTGGAGAAGCTGTCGCGGCAGGCGACCAACTCGGGACATCCCGCCACCGTGGTGGGCATCGCCGCGAACTATGCCGGCCTGATCGACGAGGTTCGCCAGGTCAACCGGCGCGCGCCGCCGCCGCCGCCGCCGCGGCATCTCGTGCTCGACAAGGTGGAGGAGATCGGCCGCTCGGCGTTCTCGGTGACCGAGGATGTCGGCACCTTCCTGCGCATGCTCGGCGCGCTGGCCTCGGTCGTTCTGGCGGTCCTGCGGCGGCCGCGGTCGTTGCGGCTGACCTCGCTGGTCTATCACGTCTATCGCGTCGGCTGGCAGGCGATCCCCATCATCGCCCTGATCACGTTCCTGATCGGCGCGATCATCGCCCAACAAGGCATCTTTCATTTCCGCAAATTCGGCGCTGAATCCTACGTGGTCGACATGGTCGGGATTCTGGTGCTTCGCGAAATCGGCGTGCTGATCGTTGCGATCATGGTCGCCGGCCGTTCGGGCAGCGCCTATACGGCCGAACTGGGGTCGATGAAAATGCGCGAGGAGATCGACGCGCTGTCGACCATGGGGCTCGATCCGGTCGAGGTGCTGATCCTGCCTCGGATCATTGCGCTGGTCTGCGCGTTGCCGATCCTGACCTTCATCGGATCGATGGCGGCGCTTTATGGCGGTGGTCTGGTGGCTTGGTCCTACGGCGGCATGAGCCCCGCGATCTTCATCGCCCGGCTGCATGAAGCCATCTCGGTGACCCATTTCGAGGTCGGCATCATCAAGGCCCCGTTCATGGCGCTGGTGATTGGCATCGTCGCCTGCGGCGAGGGGTTGCGGGTCAAGGGCAGCGCGGAATCGCTCGGCCTGCAGACCACGACCTCGGTGGTGAAGTCGATCTTTCTCGTGATCGTGCTCGACGGCGTGTTCGCCGTGTTCTTTGCATCGATCGGAATGTAGCCATGACGGTGGTCGCGACCCAGCCGGCGATCCGCGTCAGCGACCTTGTCGTCGGATTTGGCCGCCAGACTGTGCTGGACCATCTGTCGCTCGACGTCCGCAAGGGCGAGATTCTCGGACTGGTCGGCGCCTCGGGGGGCGGAAAATCGGTGCTGATGCGGACCATCATCGGATTGATCCCGCGACGCAGCGGCACCATCGAAGTCAGCGGAACCGCGATCGGCGAAGGCCGCGCGACGCGGATTGCAGCCGGGAATTGGGGTATTCTGTTCCAGCAGGGTGCCCTGTTTTCATCGCTGACGGTGCGGCAGAACGTCCAGTTTCCGTTGCGCGAAAATCTGGTCTTGTCCGACGCTTTGATGGACGAGATTGCCGATGCCAAGCTCGAGATGGTCGGCCTCACCGCCGAGGACGGCGACAAGTTTCCTTCGGAGCTGTCGGGTGGAATGACGAAGCGGGTGGCGCTGGCGCGTGCGCTGGCGCTCGACCCCGCGATTTTGTTCCTCGACGAGCCGACTTCGGGGCTGGATCCGATCGCCGCGGGGGATTTCGACGCCCTGATCACGACGCTGCAACGGACGCTGGGGCTGACGGTGTTCATGGTGACCCACGATCTCGCCAGTCTCAATATCGTGTGTAACCGCGTTGCCGCGCTCGCCGACGGCAAGATTGTCGCCATCGGACCGATGGAAGAACTGCTGCGGTCCGATCACCCCTGGGTCAGGGCCTATTTTCACGGCAAGCGCTCGCAGATGATGCAACCGCGGGCTTGAGGGCAACATATGGAAACGCGCGCTCCCTTCCTCATCGTCGGTGCCTTCGTGCTCGCGGCCATCGCCGCGGTGTTCGGCTTCGTCTACTGGCTCCACAACACCGGTGGTCTCGGGGCGCGCAACGTCTACCACGTCCAGTTCAACAGCCCGGTGCCCGGGTTGCTGGTGGGCGCCGCCGTGCTGTTCAACGGCATTCATGTCGGCGAGGTCACTGAACTGGGGCTCGCCGCCGAAAATCCCCGGCAGGTCAACGCCACCATCTCGGTGACCGTGAGCACGCCGGTGCGCGCCGATACCAAAGTGGGGCTGGATTTCCAGGGGCTTACCGGCGTTCCCGTGATCGCACTCGAAGGCGGCACGCAGTTGACCGCTCCGGATGTGATGCCGGTGCTGGTTGCCGAGCCGGGTGCCGGGCAGAGCATGACCCAGGCCGCGCGAGATGCGCTACGGCGGGTCGATACCGTGCTGGCGGAGAACGCGGAGCCCCTGAAAGATACGATTTCCAACTTGAAGGTGTTTTCCGAAGGGCTCGCCAAGAACACCCCCCGGATCGACGGAATCCTGGCCGGCGTCGAGAAGATGACCGGGGGCGGCCCGCCGGCGGCGCCGAAGACCGTGTTTGATCTGCGGGCGCCGCAGAGCTTCGCTTTGCCGAAACTGGTGCTCAAGCGACAGCTCGCGATCCCTGAGCCGACCGCGGAGGTGATGTTCGATACCCAGCGCATTCTGGTGACGCCAACCGGCAAGGAGTATCCGGGCTTCGCCGACGTCCAGTGGGCCGACAGCATTCCCAAATTGCTGCAGGCGAAACTGATCCAGAGCTTCGAGAATTATGATATCGCGCACGCGCCGCTGCGGTCGCAGGATGGATTGGATGCGGACTCCCAGCTGCTGATCGATATTCGCAATTTTGCCGTCTCCGCCGACGCCGAACCGGTCGTAGAAATCGCGTTTTCGGCGCGCATTCTCGACAAGAGCGGGCACGTCGTCGCGTCGCGGCTGTTCAGCGAGCGCCGGCCGCTCGATGCCCTGACGCCGGCTGCGGCATTTGCGGCTTTCAATGCGGCCTTCGGCAGCATCGCGACCAGCCTGATCGGCTGGACGGAATCGATCTAGTGGAGTGGATTTGACATTCTATTCAGCATCGCCGCGGGCTCTCAAACCGAATGTAAAATCCAAAACTCCACTAGAAACCTATACTTGCTAGT
>JBKQQE010000535.1:0-7500 GCA_052326245.1 Xanthobacteraceae bacterium
GGCCTCGCCGGGCGCAAAGCCGCCGGGCGCGTTCGACGGCCGCGGCTTCACGGTTACCCAGGCGATGACCTCGCTGACCGGCTCGGCCGGCGAAGATTTCGCCTCGATCCTGCGCGCGCTCGGCTACCGGATGGAGCGTCGGCCGCCGCTGCCGGTAGTCGCGCCGGCGGTGCAGGAAGCGCCGCAAGAAGCGCCGCAAGCGCAGGCGGCGGACGCGCCCGCCGCGGAGGCGCCCGCGGTCGCCACCGACACCGAAGCCGCCGCGCCGGCTGCAGCGATCGCCGAGGCGGTCGCCGAAACGACCGAGAATGTCGTGCCGGAGGCCGCGTCTGTCACCGAAGCCGTTGCTGCCGCCGAGGCCGTCCCGGCGCCCGAATCGCTGCCGCAGAGCGTGGCCGAGGAGGTTGTCGCGGCCGCCCCGGTGGAAGATCTCGCTGGCACTGACGCCGCGCCGATCGCCGCGGCAGCAGGCGAGCCGGCGGCCACGGAACTCACGACGCTCCCCGACCATCCGTCCGAGTCGACCGACGAGACGGCTGCAGCAGAGACCGCGACGGCCGCCGGCGAGGCCGCCGAGCCGGCCGCGGCCGAAGCGGGATCCACCGAGGCTGCCGCAGCGGAGCCGCAGCTGGTCGAGGTCTGGCGGCCCGGCGGGCGCTCCGAGGAGCGGCGCCCGCGCCATGCCCGCAATCCGCGCCACGGCCGCGACGGCGCGGCGCACCCCGCGGCGGGTGAGGTGCGCGAGAAGGAGCCGCGCGAGCGGCACGGTCATTTCCGCCGCGAGCGGCGCGACGATCAGCGCCCGCCGCGGCCCGACGTCGCGGCATCGGCACCGGTGGCCGCGGACACCGCGCAGCCGCAACAGGGCCAAGAACGGGGCCAAGAACGGGGCCAGGATCGGGACCAGCGGCGCAACCAGCGCGGCCGCGACAACGGCAAGGGCAAATTCCGCGGCGGGGCGGGGGGGCGAAACGAGAACCGTCCGCCCCATGGCCAGCGCAGCAGCGCGCCGCCGCCGCCGCGCGAGCGGCCGATCGACCCCAATTCGCCATTCGCGAAACTGGCGGCCCTGAAGGAGCAGTTGACGGCGAATCGCAAGGACAGCTGAGCCGGTCGACGGCCTGCTGGCGTGCGCACGATAGCGTTGGATTGAATCGCTATCGCGTTCTAGCTTTTTGATTGAGCATGATCTTTTCGGAAAACCGGTGCCCACTTTTCCGGATCATGCTCTAGCCGCGGAGGCGTGAGGGATCTCGCGTCGTGGAACGTCAGCGCATCGACAAATGGCTGTGGCACGCCCGGGTGGTGCGAACCCGGGCCGACGCCGCGGCGCTGGTGGTCGGGGGTCGGGTGCGCGTCAACGGCAGCCGTGAAACCTCGCCGGGGCACGCGGTCAAGCCGGACGACGTGCTGACCGTCGCGCTCGACGGCGGCGTCCGGCTGCTCAAGGTTCGCAGCTTCGCCGAGCGCCGCGGAGATGCGGCCGCCGCGCGCCTGCTCTACGCCGATCTGCGGCTGTCCGCGGCGGCGCCCGAGGCTTGATGGCGTCGCGGGGGGTGCTGATATGCAACCCGCTGCTTGCAGCGGCCGCCATCCTGCGCTACCCAGCGCTCGAACCTGACCTCGTCCGGAGCCTTGGATGACCTACGTCGTCACCGATAACTGCATCAAATGTAAGTACACGGATTGCGTCGAGGTGTGCCCCGTCGATTGTTTCTACGAGGGCGAGAACATGCTGGTGATCCACCCGGACGAGTGCATCGATTGCGGGGTTTGCGAGCCCGAATGCCCGGCCGACGCCATCAAGCCGGATACCGAGCCGAATCTCGAGAAATGGCTCACGGTCAACGCCGATTTCGCCAAGCAGTGGCCCAATATCACCCAGAAGAAGGAACAGCCGGCGGACGCCAAGGATTTCGACGGCCAGGAGGGCAAGTTCGAGAAGTTTTTCTCGCCCAACCCGGGCAGCGGCGACTGACCGTGCCGCGCCGGTGGGTTCCCAGGGTTGGAACCCAATACCTGGCTGAGTTTTTAACCCTAATTCCTCCGGCTCCGCTTACGGGGCGGTGGGCGCCGCATAAATCATTGATTTTTGCGGGAAATGTGTTATTGTAGCAAAATTATTCTATAATTCGGACCTGGTGTTGCCCTCCGTTCGAGGCCTTGCCGGGGGACCCATAATCATAAACAGGGGCGTGGCGTTTCCACGCGCAGGTTGTGGCCAGCAAAACGCGTAATCAGAGTACCGCCAAATCCGCCAAGAAGGCGTCTGCGGTTGCCCGCAGCGCTTCCAAGACCCGTGCCAAGGGACCTGCCAGGAAGGACTCTCGGAGCGCGGCGACCAAGTCGACGTCTCATAAGGCGACGGTCAAGCCTTCGCCTGCAAAGTCCTCCAAGAACATAAGAAGTGAAATGCCAGCAAACTCGACGAAAACTGCCAAGTCCGCCGGTGCGAAGGGAACTGCTTCGAAGGTGGCATCGACCAAAGCTCCCGCCAAGGCCCACGACACCAAGGCGCATGACGCCAAGGTGGCGGCGGCAAAGGCGCACGCTGCGAAGGCTGCACCTGCCAAGCCCCCCGTCGCCAAGCCTGCAGTCGCCAAGGCGCCTGTCGCCAAGGCCCCGGTGGCCAAGGCTGCGGTGAAGCCGGCAGTGCCCGTCAAGCCCGCGGTGGCCGCCGCCGCGCCGCGTCCGGAGGAGCCCAAGAAGCCGCTGACCCAGCGCCAGGGCTTCAAGACCAACGAATTCGTCGTCTATCCGGCCCATGGCGTCGGCCAGATTCTGTCGATCGAGGAGCAGGAGATCGCCGGCGCGAAGCTCGAGCTGTTCGTCATCAATTTCATCAAGGACAAGATGACGCTGCGCGTCCCCACGGCCAAGGTCGCCCAGGTCGGGATGCGCAAGCTGTCCGAGCCGGCGCTGGTGAAGCGGGCGCTGGAAACCCTGAAGGGCCGCGCCCGGATCAAGCGCACGATGTGGTCGCGCCGCGCCCAGGAATACGAAGCCAAGATCAATTCGGGCGACATCGTCGCGATTGCCGAAGTGGTGCGCGACCTCTACCGCTCCGAATCGCAGCCCGAGCAGTCCTACAGCGAACGCCAGCTGTACGAAGCGGCGCTCGACCGGCTGTCGCGCGAAATCGCGGTGGTGCAGCACGTCACCGAAACCGAGGCGGTCAAGGAAATCGAGGCCTCGCTCGCCAAGAGCCCGCGCCGCGGCGTCGTCAAGGCCGAGGCCGAAGGTGAAGCCGAGGCCGACGAAGCCGAAGGCGAGGACACCGTGGCCGAGGACGAGGCCGCGTGAGGCTTGCGCGACAGCGCACCGTCACTGGATTGGCGAAGCCCGGCCCCGCGCCGGGCTTTTGCTTTGGGGGGGGCGGCGGTAGTGGTCCTGAAGTGCGGTGGCACTGCCTCAAATTGCAGGCGATCGAATCAGCCTCTATTGCAAAACTCGTCATGCGCGGGCTTGACCCGCGCATCCACTCTTTGACCGGCACCGCAAGTTTAAGAGTGGATGGCCGGGTCAAGCCCGGCCATGACGGACGGATAGGTCAACTGAGGAGGAAAACGCCCTAATCGACCACGATCTTGATGCGGTCGCGGGCCTTGATGGTGCCCCTGGCGTCGAGCCCGTTGATGACGCGCAGCCGCTCGGCCTGGTGATCGACGCCGGCCATGCGGTGCGCCAGCGATTCCACCGTATCGCCGGGCTGCACGTTGATGATCTTGATGCGCAGCGGCCGCGCCGCCTGGATCTCGCTCAGCGTCAGGCGGCGAAACGAATTGACGGTCTCGCGAAAACTGCGGTCGCTCTCGTTGCTGCGCTGGCGGGTGGCGAAGATGAAGCGATAGACGTCGCTGCCGAAGCGCAGCGCGTAGACGCGGAACTGCCACTGGTCGCCATGGGCGACCGCGGTCGAGGCGGGAAAGCCGTTGACCGTGAGGTCTTCGGTCGACGACTTGTCGACGTTCTCCATCCAGCCGGAATTGAGATAGTCGCCGAGCGTCTGTTCGGCGGGCACCCGCACCACGTCGAAGCGCATGGCCTGGCTGCCGCCCTCGCGCACCCCGACCACGGCCTGCGCGGTGTTCTCCAGCGTGAAGCTCTCCGGCGCGGTGAACGTGAAGCCGAGCTTGGGATGCAGGAAGCGCCGCCCCCGCACGAAGCCCTCGCTCGGGTCCTCGCCGTAGACGATGTTGTCGATCGCCGACAGATACTCGTCGCGATCGGCGTCGCCGCCCCGCGGCGAGGTATATTGGCGCGCGGCGTTCTGCGCGTTCTGGACCCGATCGGGGGTCGCCGGGTGCGACGACAGGAAATCCTGCGAGCGCGGATCGGGATTGGCCTGCTGCGCCTTCAGCGCGGCGTTGCGTTCCATGGCGCTGAGGAAACGCGCCGCGCCGTAGGGATCGAAATGCGCCCGCGCCGACAGCCCGACGCCGATCTCGTCGGCCTCGAATTCCTGGGCGCGCGAGAAGCTCGCCATGGTCATCTTGGTCTTCGCCAGCGCCAGCGCCGTGAGGTCGGGATCGTCGCCCATGTTGGTCATGACGTTGGTGACCAGCGCGGCCTTGCGAGCCTCGTCCTCGCGGATCGCCGCGTGCTTGGCCAGCACATGCGCCATCTCGTGCGACAGCACCGACGACAGTTCCGAGGTATCGCTCGCCAGCGCGATCAACCCGCGGGTGACGTAAAGCTGGCCGGTCGGCAGCGCGAAGGCGTTGACCGCGCCCGAATTGAGGATGGTGACCTTGTAGGCCTGGTCGGGATGGTCGGACGCGGCCACCAGCCGGTCGACGGTCCGGGTGATCAGCGCCTCGAGCTTCTGGTCGTCATAGATGCCGCCATAGGTCGCCAGGATGCGCTCGTGCTCGCGCTCGGCGGCCGGCGTCTGCGCCACCGGCTTGGGAAACTTCGCTGCGTTGGCATTGGTCGACGATGCCTGGAACCGGCTGGCATCGCTGCAGCCGCCGAGCAGGCCCCCGACCACAAGGCATGCCACCGCGATGGCGCCGAAGCCGCGCCATCGTCCTGCCTTACGTCCGTCCGCTGGTGTTGCGGTCGCCATCACCCGTCGCTGGTCCCCACTTCGTGTCTTAGCTCGTGTCTTAGCTAATGCGCGCTTTGACAAGACCGGCTCTCACCGGTCGGCAATCGTCTCGATCTGCCCCGCTCGCAACAGCTCGATCCGCGGTCCGCCATGCTGTTCCACCCAACCGCGAACCCGAATGCGCCGGTTTTCGAGCGATTTGGGAGCGAAACCCGCAGTCTCAAGCGACGCTATCATGCGCCCTGAAATAGTCACGGCAAAGCCTTCTGTCCATCGCCGGCCGAAATTGACATAAAATGTTGCCCCGGCCTGACGAACCGACACAACCTTGCCTTCGACCACGACAAATTGCCCCGCTAGCGCCAGAATATCGCCCGCTCTTTCCGCGTTTTTTATGGCGTCCGGCGCCGCCCAGACGCCGCGACGGGAACTGCGGGCTGCCGCCTCTGCCTGCAACAGACTCGCAGCGCAGCCGGTGTCGGCGAGCAACCCGGAATACACCGCCTCGCCGGCCGCGAGCAGCGCCTCCTGCACCGACGGCGCGGTGCCGTCGAGAAACACGAAGAAGCTCTCCCGGCCGTAGCGGTCGGGGCCGTCGTCCTGGCCGCGCAGCGCGATATCGCGGTCGCCCACCAGGGCCGACAATGCCGGCGCAGACGCCTGGCCCGCCGGGCGCGCCAGTCCCGCGAGCCGGATCTCCCGGCCATCGGTGAGCCGGAGGGTCCGGCCGTCGACGATGGCGCCGACATGGGCGGAGCCCTGCGGTTCGAGCGCGCAGGCAGCCCGGCACGAGCCAGCCGCGAGCCCGGCAACGGCTGCGAGCCAGAGCCTGATCGCGGTCGAGGTCCGCATGGCGCTCCCTGGTTGCTCCCGCCGCGCACGCCTCCACGCTGTGCGCAGCACAATATTCAACGTATGGATGAGTAAAGCAAGCGCCGGCCACGGACCGCGCGGGGTCGGGACACCACGCTAGCCCGCCGGATCGCCGCAGGCCGCCTATTCCGTTGTGCGGAAATCCGGCGCCATGACGCCTGCGCGCGGCCCCGCGCCGGTGGCACGGCTTGCTGCCCCCCGGGCGTTGCGGCATGATCGCGGCCAATCAACAACAGCATCGCGCGCCGCGCCGCTGCCGGATTCGGGAGGTCAACGTGAATCGGTTTCGTTGCGCGTGGTTGGGCGCCGGCATCGCGCTGCTGCTCGCCGCCATGGCCGGCCAGGCCGCCGCCCAGAACAAGCCGCCGCTCAAGCTCGGCGCCATTCTCGACATGTCCGGGCTCTATGCGGACATCACCGGCACCGGCAGCGAAACCGCCGCCAAGATGGCGGCGGAGGATTTCGGCGGCGAAGTGCTTGGCCGCAAGATCGAAATCATCGCCGCCGACCATCTCAACAAGGCCGACCTCTCCGCCAGCATCGCCCGCGACATGCTGGACAACCAGGGCGTCGAGGCGATCATCGACGTCGCCGCCTCGGCCACCGCGCTCGCGGCCGGCGAAATCGCCAAGGCGCGCGGCAAGATCATCATGTTCAATGGCCCCGGCTCGATCCGGCTGAGCAACGAAGCCTGCGGACCCTTTACCGTCCACTACGTGTTCGACACCTATGCGCAGGCCAATGTCACCGGGCTCGCCGCGGTCAAGCAGGGCCTCGACACCTGGTTCTTCCTCACCGCCGACTACGCCTTCGGCGCCGACCTCGAGAAGGACACCACCAATGTGGTGGTGAAGTCGGGCGGCAAGGTGCTCGGCAGCGTCAAGCATCCGCTCAACACCTCGGACTTCTCGTCGTTCCTGCTGCAGGCGCAGAGTTCCAAGGCCAAGGTCATCGGGCTGGCCAATGCCGGCGGCGACACCATCAACGCGATCAAGCAGGCGGCCGAGTTCGGCATCATCAAGGGCGGCCAGAAGCTGTCGCCGCTGCTCGCCTTCATCACCGACATCGACAGCGTCGGCCTGCCCACCGCGCAGGGGCTGCTGCTGGCGGAAGCCTTCTACTGGGACCTCAACGACGACACCCGGGCGTTCTCCAAGCGCTTCATGGAGCGGACCAAGCGGGTTCCGACCTCGGCCCAGGCCGGCGTCTATTCCTCGGTCACCCACTATCTCAAGGCGGTGAAGGCTGCCGGCACCACCGATGCCGCCGCGGTGATGAAGCTGATGAAGGAGACGCCGATCAACGACATGTTCGCCAGGAACGGCAGGATTCGCGAGGACGGCCGCATGGTCCACGACATGTACCTGTTCGAGGTCAAGTCGCCCGCCGAATCCAAGGGGCGCTGGGACGATTACAAGCTGCTCGCCACCGTTCCCGGCGACGAGGCGTTCCAGCCGCTGTCGGCCTCGCGCTGTCCGCTGGTCAAGAAATAACCGGGCAGGCGCCGCGCCGCGTCATCGCGCGCCGCGGTCTGCACGCCGCGTCCGCAAGCCCATTCGCCGAGGAAACGTCATGAG
>JBKQQE010000536.1:0-10312 GCA_052326245.1 Xanthobacteraceae bacterium
CGGCCATGACGAGGAGAGAGTGGCTCGGCCGAAGTTCTAATTGAGCGAATGCTTAGTCCTGCGTCGCTGGCAGCGTCAGCACCAGGCCCTGCAGCGCGTCGCTGGCCTTGAGCTGGCACGCCAGCCGACTGTTCGGCCGCCGCTCGGCGGCGACGAAGTCGAGCATCGCGAGTTCGGTCGCTTCGGCCGCGGGCAGGTCCTGCAGGCGGCCTTCCTCCACGTAGCAGTGGCAGGTGGCGCAGGCGCAGGAGCCGCCGCACTCCGCCACGATGCCGTCGACGCCGTTCGAGGTGGCGCCCTGCATCAGGCTCCAGCCCTCGGGCACGTCGATGGTCTTCGCCGTGCCCGACGGTTCGATATAGGTGATGCGAACCATATGTAACCCCTCAATGCACCGCGAACGCGAGCCGCAGCGGGCTGCGGAAGGTCGACGACGGCATCCAGGGCAGCTCCTGCTCCACCCGGCGGTAGTTCGGGACCACCTTGTGGAATTCGTCGAACGCGATCTTGATGGCGATGCGCGCGATCGCGGAGCCCAGACAGGCATGCACGCCCCCGCCGAAGCCGAGATGGCCGCGCGGCTTGCGGGCGAGGTCGTAGGCGTCGGGGTTGGGGAACTGGCGCTCGTCGCGGTTGCCGGAGCCGTAGGCGAGGCAGACGAAATCGCCCGCTTTCATGGTCTGGCCGTGCAGGGTCAGGTCCTTCTGCAGGCAGCGGCGGAAGCGCTGCGCCGAGGTGTTGAAGCGCAGCGATTCCTCCACCGCGTCCGGCAGCAGCGCCGGGTCGGCGACCACCGCGCGGCGGGCGTCGGCGAAGTCGGCGAGGTTCAGCGCCAGCATGCTCATGAAGCCGCCGAGCGATTCGATCCCCGCCATGATCAGCGTCGTGGTGGTGAGCAGCACCTCGCGTTCGTCGAGCCGGTCGCCGTCGATCTCCGCCATGCTGAAATGCGAGATCAGGTCGTTCTGCGGCCGGGCACGCCGCTCGGCGATGACGCCCGCGGCATAGTCCTGCATCCAGTTGTAGGCCGCGATGTGTTCGGGTCCCTTGGCGCGGGTGCGCGGATCGCTCTGCACCATCAGCACCGCCTTGTCGCGCACCGTCTGCTCGTCGCCGAGCGGCAGCCCGAGCGCGGCGAACAGCACCCGCACGGTGTATTTCGACGAGAAGTCCTCGATGAAGTCGAAGCGGTCACGCCCGCGCAAGGCTTCCGCCGCCGCGCGCGCGATGTCGCGCATGGGGTCGGCGAGCGCCTCCAGATTGCGCTTCATGAAGGCGTGCTGGACCAGGCCGCGCAGGCGGTCGTGGCGCGGCGGATCGGTGGTGCCGAGGGTGGCGCCGGCGCGGTCGGGCAGCTCGGTCATCAGGTTGCCCTTGGCCGAGGAGAAGGTCTGCCAGTTCTGGCCGGCGGAGACGATGTCGCCATAGCGCGACAGGATCCACATCTGCGCCTGCTCCGACCAGAAGCAGGGATGCTCGTCGCGCAGCGTCTTGTAGAGCGCGAACGGATCGGCGTCGACGGCCGGCGAATACGGATCGAAGGTGAACGTCATAAAATCCTCCCCGATGCAGGCCGGCGCATCGAGGCGCCGGACGGTTGCGGTAATCCTAGTGCGGTGCCGGCTCCGGCGTGAGGCACGAACGCCGGTGCAAACTTGCACTTTTCCGACGTTCTGGGGCATGCTCGGCCATGATCAGGCTCGTGCGAAAATCTGCTATTCCCGCGTTCGCGCTCTATGGCGAGGCCGCCGGCGCCAGCGCCGACATGCTTCATGTCGAATCGATCCAGTCGCGCAGCCGGCTGTATCGCTGGGAGATCGACGTCCACACCCATCATGCGCTGCACCAGATCCTGTGGATCGCCGCCGGGCCGGCGGAGGTCGCGCTCGACGAGGCGCGCGCGCGCTGCCAGGGGCCGGTGGCGGTGGTGATTCCGCCGGGCGTGGTGCACGCCTTCCGGATGTCGCGCGACACTGACGGCCAGGTGCTGACCTTCAATCCCCGCGCCGTGATCGAGGGCGACGTGCCGGCCACCGGGGAAGCGCTGCGCGACCTGTTCGCGGCGCCGCGGCTGTTGCACTTCGAGCCGGGGGCGGCGGCGACGTTGCGGATGGCGGGGCTGTTCGGCGATCTCGCCGACGAATTCGCAGCACCCGATTCCGCCGGCTCGCCGGTGCCGCTGTGGCTGGCGCGGGCCATCGTCTGGCGGCTGGCGCAGCATTGCGCGCGCGAAATGCGCGGCACCAGGAGCGGCGCGCAGCGCGCGCTGTTCACCCGGTTCCTGGTGCTGGTCGAGGCCCATCACCGCGAGCACTGGCCGGTGACGCGCTATGCAAGCCAGCTCGGGATGACGCCGGAGCGGCTCAACCGCCTGGTGCGCGCCGAGACCGGGCAGGCGGCGCTCGACCTCATCCATGCGCGGCTGGTGCGCGAGGCCTGCCGGCGTCTCACCTATATCGCGGCGCCAGTGTCGAAGCTCGCGTTCGAACTCGGCTTCCATGATCCCGCCTATTTCTGCCGCTTCTTCAGGCGCCATACCGGGCAGAGCCCGCGCGACTATCGGCGCGCCACCGCGCTAGCCGACGGCAGCCCGGCCTGAGGCTGGATCGATTTCGCCGCCGCCGCCAGCGACGGCGCCACCACGATCTCGAGCTGCTGGCGCAGCCAGCGATGCAGCGGATCGTCGCGGTGGCGCAGGTGCCAGACCAGATACATCGGCAGCGGCGGGCACGCGACCGGCACCGCCGCCACGCCGAAGCCGCGCAACAGATGCGCGCGCAGCAACGCCGGCAGCGTCGCCACGAACGGGCTGCCGGCGAGGAACGCGCCGACGCCGGCGAAGCCGGGGACCTCCACCGCGAAGCGCCGCTTGACGCCGCGCGCGATCAGCGCCTCGTCGACATCGAGCCGCCGCCGCGGCTCGTACAGCACGGTGACGTGCTCGGCGGCGAGGTATTCGTCGAGGTTGCGCGGCGCCTCGCGCTGGGACGGATCGTAGAACACGCAGTAGCCGTCCTCGAACAGCCGCTTTTGAATGATGTCGCTGCCCTCGGGCGGCCGCGGCGAGATCACCATCTGGCAGTGGTCCGCGCGCAGCATCTCGGGGTTCGGCACGTCAGAGGCGATCACGCGCAGGTTGACGCCCGGCGCGCGGGCGCGGACGAAGCGCAGCATCGCCGGCAGCAGCAGGTCGCGCTGCATGTCGTTGGCCGCGATCGTCACGGTGGTCACGATCGTCGCCGGGTCGAAGCGGCTGGCGGTGGAGAAGTCGCGCAGGCCGTCGATCAGGGCCCGGGCGCGGACGGCCAGCGCCTGCGCGTGGGCGGTGGGGACGATGCCGCGCCCGGATTTCACGAACAGCGGGTCGCCGACGATGGCGCGCAGCTTGTCCAGGAGATGACTGACCGCCGACTGGGTGACGTCGAGGCGCTGCGCCGCCCGCGTGATCGAGCCCTCCTCGATCACCGCCAGCAACAGCTGCAGCAGGTGGCCGTCGATGTCCAAATGATCGAATTGGCTCATGAATGACATCAGTCCGCGAGCGTTTATTTCCGGTTTCCGACGGTGGAGTCTGCCCGCGCGGCGAACGGCGGACTTGATCCAGAACAAATTGATCCAGATCAAAACACCGCCGGCCGGAATACCAACAGGAGAGGAAATCCATGGATTATCATCCGAGCGGCCGGCAGCCCGTGCCCGGCACCGTGATTTTCGACAGCGTGCAGGCCCGCAAGGGCTATGCGCTGAACAAGATGTGCTACTCGTTCAACGACGCCGCCAACCGCAAGGCCTTCCTCGCCGACGAGGACGCCTATTGCGCCAAATACGGCCTCAACGCGCAGCAGCGCGAGGCGATCCGCAACCGCAACGTGCTGCAGCTGATCGACGCCGGCGGCAATGCCTACTACCTGGCCAAGTTCGCCGGCATCTTCGGCCTCGACATGCAGGACATCGGCGCCCAGCAGACCGGCCTGACCAAGGACGAGTTCAAGGCCAAACTGCTCGCGGCGAGAGGATAACAATCATGGCAAAAATCGTAGGCGCAATCACCACCTCCCACGTCCCCGCGATCGGCGGGGCGATCGCCAAGAACCTGCAGAACGATCCGTACTGGAAGCCGTTCTTCGACGGCTTCCCGCCGGTGCGCGAATGGCTGGCCAAGGTCAAGCCCGACGTCATCGTGCTGGTCTACAACGACCACGGCCTGAACTTCTTCCTCGACAAGATGCCGACCTTCGCGGTCGGCGCGGCGCCGGAATACCGCAATGCCGACGAGGGCTGGGGCATTCCGACAGTTGCGCCCTTCAAGGGCGATCCGGAATTGTCGTGGCATCTCATCGAATCGCTGGTGGCCGAGGACTTCGATCTCGTCACCTGCCAGGAGATGGTGGTCGACCACGCCTTCACCCTGCCGATGGCGCTGTGCTACCCCGACACCAAGTGGCCGGTGCGGGTGGTGCCGGTCTGCGTCAACACCGTGCAGGCGCCGCTGCCTTCGGCCGCGCGCTGCTTCAAGCTCGGCCAGGCGATCGGTCGCGCCATCGCCAAGTGGCCCGGCAACGAGCGCGTGGTGGTGATGGGCACCGGCGGGCTGTCGCACCAACTCGACGGCGAGCGCGCCGGCTTCATCAACAAGGACTTCGACCTGAAGTTCATGGACAGCATGATCGCCGATCCGGCCTGGGCGACCAAGTACTCGACCACGGAACTGGTGGAGCTGTCGGGGACCCAGGGCGTCGAACTCCTCAACTGGATGGTGGCGCGCGGCGCGCTGCCGGCCAAGGTCGAGAAGAAGCACGCCAACTACTACATCCCGATCTCCAACACCGCGTCGGGGCTGATGGTGATGGAGCCGCAGGCCGCCTGAGCATAACCCGCCTGAACTGAGCAATCACGGCGCGGGCGTAGATCACGTCCGCGCCGTCGGCTTTTTGGTGCCGGGTTCGAAGCAATGGCGGGTGCGGCTTGCCCGCTTCTAGTCAGCCGACGTCAGTGCCGCCAGCGGCGCGTCGAGCGCGTAGACGAAGCCGCTGGGCGCGTAGGCGAGTTCGACGGCGCCCTTGAGCTGCTTGCCGAGCGTCTCGATCAGGCGCGTGCCGAAACTTCGCCGGGTCGGCGGTTCGACCACGGGGCCGTTCTTCTCGGTCCAGGTGAGACTCAGGCGCTGCGTTGCGCCATCGACGGTCCACGCGATGTCGACGCTTCCGCCGGCCCGCGACAGCGCGCCGAACTTGGTGGCGTTGGTGCAGAGTTCGTTGAGCGTCATCGCGATGGCGATGACGGCGCCGGAACTCAGCCGCAGATCCGGCCCCGCGATCGCAATCCTCGCGGCGTCGACCTTGTCGAAGGCTTCGGTGGCGCCGCGGACGATGTTGCCGAGGTCGGCGCTGCTCCATCGCGCCCGCAGCAGCAGGTCGTGGGCGCGGCCCAGCGCCTCGAGGCGCCCTTCAAGCGCCTGCCGCGCCGGCCCGGCGCTCGGTACGTCGCGCAGGCTTTGCGAGGCAATGGCACTGACGGTGGCCAGGGTGTTCTTGATGCGATGGTGCAGCTCTTCCAGGATCAGTTTCTGCAGCTTGTCGGACGCCTCGCGCTCCCGGGCCTCGATGCCGGCCTGAGCCAGCAACCCCTGGGCATCGATTTCCGCCTGGGCCAGCAGCAACCTCAGGCTGAGGTTCTCGGCTTCCAGAAAATCCTGCGAATGCCCCGGACCGTTGTGCAGGTGGCGTTCGTCTGTAGCGTGGTCGATCGCATGCATCAGTTGATCCTAGCACGAGAGATCGCGGCCGGCCGCTCAATCGGAGCGGGTTCCGTCACGATCGGGAGAAGTTCCCCTTGCCGGCCCGCCGCGGGCCGCTGTCAGGCGTGTCCGATCATGTTCTGCATTACGGCGATCAAGGTTTCCGCCTCGAGCGGCTTTCCGAAGAAGCGGCTGTCTGCGGGAATATCTGTGTCAGTCAGCTGCAGTTGCCCGGAGACCAGGATGATCTTGATCCGCGGCCAGCGCGCGCGAACCGCGTGGGCGAGCTTCAAACCGTCCAGACTGCCCGGCATCTGGATGTCGGTGAGCAGCAGCGCGATGTCGGAACGGGATTCCAGGATGGCTACGGCCTCATCGGCGTCGACGGCCTCGACCGAGGAAAAGCCCGCGTCTTCCACCATGTCGACCGCGCGCATGCGCAGCAGCATCTCGTCCTCGACGACGAGGACGATTGCTGGACCGACAGAATGATTAACAACTAACATGGTGGCAATTCCGGGAGTGAGCAAAACAGCACAGGGAGCAAACGTTTCGCAGCCCTTATAGATCCCGATAGTTCCTGCTTCATTTCGGTTTAGAACCGGAACACTAGGCCTTTCGCACCTTTGCAGCAGAAATACGAGTCATTGGATCGAAATCTCATCGATTGCATCGAATAAACCCTCCAATCGCCTTGTTATCTCGCTCGACGATGACCATCTTCACAAAGTCGACAGTGGCGCTTGTTGTGTCGGCTTTGCGGCCAAGGAAACGTCGCCGTGAGGCTGGCTCGCGCCTTCGGGTTCACTCATGGCGGACCTGCTGACTGATGCGTGGGCTTTGGTCATAGCGACTGCGATACCGTCGAACGTCATGTCATTCCGATCTGAGCGGCGCAAACCGGACCAATCCGATGACGGTGGAATTTGCGGCTACCCATGCCGTGCGCAAGCCTTGGGGCGGCGCCGATCTCAGGCCGTGGAGCGGAATCAACGAATTCGGGCATCCGATCGGTGAAATCTGGTTCGAGCGCGCCGGCACCGGCGCGACGTTGCCGTCCCTGCTGCTCAAGCTCCTCTTCACCACCGAGCCGCTCTCCGTCCAGGTGCATCCCGACGATGCCTTCGCGCATTCGATCGGATTGCCGAACGGCAAGACCGAGGCGTGGTATATTCTCTCCGCGGCGCCGGGCGCCAGGGTCGCGCTCGGGCTGAAACGCGCGCTGACGTCGGCGGAGCTGCGCTCGGCGATCGGAAACGGCTCGATATCGCAGCTCGTGCAATGGCGGCGGGTCGACAAGGACGACGTTGTCTTCGTTCCTGCCGGGACCATCCACGCCATCGGCGCCGGGCTGGTGCTGGCGGAGATTCAGCAACGCAGCGACTCCACGTTTCGTCTTTTCGACTATGGCCGCGGGCGCGAACTCCACACTGACGCCGCCGTCTCGGTCGCCCGCGCGGGACCGGCCGAGGCGCAGCCGACCGCGAAGCGGCTGAGCGATGAGCGGACCCTGCTGGGGGCCAATCCTTACTTCGTCGTGGAGCGGATCAAACTGTCGCCGGGCGCGACCTGGATATTGCGCGCGGAACGCGAGACCTGGATGCTCGCGCTCGAGGGTCATGCCAGGATCCAGGCCCAGTTTGTTCCCAAGCGCGGCCCGCTCGACCTGGCCGCCGGCCAGGCGATCTTCCTCGAAGCCGATTGCGCCGCCATCACGGCCGCGGACGACGGGTTGATCGCGCTGGTCGCCTACAGCGGTCCCGATCCGCAGCGCGTGCTGCTGGAACATCCGGGCCGGCAAGGCGCCGATCTGCCGGTCGGCGGTCGCAGCGACCAACCCGACGCCCCCCTCGCCGCCACGGAGGCCGCATCATGACGAGACTGAGTAGGATTGCGTTCATCGGCAATTCGCTGCCCCGCCGCTGCGGCATTGCCACCTTCACCACCGATCTGCAGCGCGCGGTGGCGGTTTCCCGCGCCGATGTCGAGACCGCGATCGTGGCGATGACCGATCGCGGCCTCGTCTACGACTACCCGCCCGTCGTCCGCCTCGAGATTCACGACGACCGCCTCGAAGACTACGTGCGCGCGGCCGAGTTTCTCAACGCAGGCCGCTACGACATCGTCTGCCTGCAGCATGAATTCGGCATTTTCGGCGGCGCCGCCGGCGGCGACGTCCTGGCGCTGCTGACGCGCCTTACCATGCCGATCATCACCCCCCTGCACACGGTGCTGCTGGCGCCGACGGCCGCGCAGCGCGGCGTCCTCAACCGCATCGTCGACGTCTCGGCCAAGGTCGTGGTGATGGCCGAGAAGGCGGCAGGCCTGCTGCGCACCGTCTACCGGGTGCAGCCGGACAAGGTGGTGGTGATTCCGCACGGAATTCCCGATTTTCCGTTCGTCGAGCCGGACCAGGCCAAGCAGAAATTCGGGTTCACGGACAAGGCGGTCATCCTCACATTCGGGCTTCTTTCGCCCAACAAGGGCATCGAGGTGGTGATCGACGCCATGCCCGCGATCCTGAAGCGCCGCGCCGATACCGTTTACGTCGTGCTCGGCGCCACGCACCCCAATCTGGTCAGGGACCAGGGCGAGGCCTACCGGGACAGCCTCGTCAACCGCGCGCGAGAGCTCGGCGTCGAGGACCACGTGGTGTTTCTCGACCAGTTCGTGGATCAGGCCACGCTGCTCGACTTCATCTCGATGTGCGACGTCTATGTCACGCCGTATCTCAACGAAGCGCAAATGACGTCGGGGACGCTGGCCTACAGTTTCGGACTGGGAAAGGCCGTCGTTTCCACCCCCTACTGGCACGCCCAGGAGCTGCTCGCCGACGGACGCGGCAGTATTGTTCCGTTCTGCGACGTGGCCGCCACCGGCACCGAGATCGCCGACCTGCTGACCGACGTCGCCAGACGGGAGCGCATGCGCCGGTCGGCCTACGCGGACAGCCGGTCGATGACCTGGGAGCGCACGGCGGAGCGCTACATCGCGACGTTCGAGGGCGCCTTGCGGGAGCATCGCATCAGGGTGATCAAATCGCCGAGCCTGATCGGCCCGGTGTGCGACGGCCCGGTGCTGCCGGAACCGGGGATCGGATATCTGCTGTCGATGTGCGACGACACCGGCTTGTTCCAGCATGCGGTTCACTCGGTGCCCGACCGGGCCCATGGCTACTGCGTCGATGATAACGCGCGCGCCCTGTTGCTGGCCTGCGCGCTGAACAGCCCGGGCGAATCGCCGCTGTCGGAAACGCTGACGAGCCGGCTGGCGGCCTTTGTCCAGCACGCGTGGAATCCCGACAAGAAGCGGTTTCGCAACTTTCTGAGCTTCGCGCGCAACTGGCTCGAAGACGAAGGCTCGGAAGACAGCCACGGGCGGACGCTGTGGGCGCTGGGCGAGTGCGCGCGCGGCGATGCCAATTCCTCGCGGCGGCGCTGGGCCGCCGACCTGTTCGCCGAAGCGCTGCCGGCCGTGGAGGATTTTCGTTCGCCGCGCGCGTGGGCGTTCACGCTGCTGGGTCTGGACGCCTATTGCACTGTCGCGAGCAGCGACGAAAATGCGCGGCGCCTGCGCCATCTGCTGGCGGACCGGCTGCTCGCCATTCTGGCGGCGGTCGAGACCAGGGAGTGGGTGTGGTTCGAGGAGGGGCTTGCCTACGACAACGCGCGCCTGCCGCAGGCCCTGATCGTGACCGGGATCGCGACCGGACAGCTCGCCTACACCAAGGCCGGGCTCAGATCGCTGCGCTGGCTGATGACGCTGCAGACCGCGCCGGCGGGTCACTTCCGCCCGGTCGGAACCGGCAGCTTCGGTGACAAGCGCGCAGCGCCGAAGCCGTTCGACCAGCAGCCGCTGGAGGCCACGGCGACGATTTCCGCCTGCCTGGCTGCGTGGCGCGCCGATGGCGATGCCGCCTGGAAGGTCGATGCGGATCGGGCCTTCGCGTGGTTTCTCGGCAGCAATGACCTGTCGGTGTCGCTGGTCGACGTCGAATCGGGTAGTTGTCGCGACGGGCTGCATCCCGGCCGCCGCAATGAAAACCGGGGCGGGGAGTCGGTGGTTTCCTACCTTCTCGGCCTCTCGGAGCTGCGCCAGATCGCCTTCGCGCGCGAAGGCCGAACCAGGTTCGTTCCGCGCCTGGCTTAGGCGTAGCGTAAAGCTTCACCATCCAATTCAAGAGACGAGGCTGACTTGCCGAACTCCAGATTCCTGAACCGACAGGCCTTGCATCTGCGTCCCGACCCGGGCCGCGTGGTCGTCCGCCCGTTCAAGCCGGCGACTGAGCCGCGCGACCTCAATCCCACCGACAAGACCCGGGCCAACCACATCGTCGACCGGGTGCTGGGCCTTGATCCCGGCACCGCCGCAAGCCAGCTGGCCGAGGTCCTGGAAAACTTCCACGGCCGCCACCGCAACCTGCTGGCGATCTTCGAAGCGCGCGCCAACGAGATGGAAGACGCGTTCGCCGCTCACGCCAACTTCAGCAAGGTCCAGCGCCAGCTGGTCGGCGCCTATTTCCTGCACGAATATTCGTTCGAGGCGGCGGCGCTGTTCAACCCGAGCATCGTCGCC
>JBKQQE010000537.1:0-7430 GCA_052326245.1 Xanthobacteraceae bacterium
TTACACCGAGAGGGTCGGCGGTTCGAATCCGTCACCGCCTACCAACCTTCCGGGCTGCCCCAAGCGGAGAAAGCCGATGAAGACGGTTCAAGCCATGTTGTCGGAAGCCGAGGCCGTGGTGCCGCGGATCAGCGCCGATGAGGCCCGGGCACTGGTCGGCCGACCGGACGTGCTGTTTCTCGACGTGCGGGAGCCTGGAGAGCTCCAGGCCTCGGGCAAGATCGCCGGCGCGCTCGCCGTGCCGCGCGGGCTGGTCGAGTTCAAGGCCGATCCGACCTCGCCGCTGCACGACGCCGCCTTCGACCGCGCCAAGACCGTCGTGACCTATTGCGCCTCGGGCGGACGCGCAGCGCTGGTGGGCAAGACCCTCAAGGACATGGGATATGCCAACGTGCGCAATCTCGGCGGCTTCAAGGCCTGGCTCGAGGCCGGCGGCGAAATCGAAAGCGTCTGAAACGGACTGAAGCGCTGCGGGCGTCTTTCCCTGCCCAACGCGCCGCCGTTGCAACGGCAGCCCCGGAACGATCACCGGTCGATCGGATTGCAGTTGGTCCGCCCCGACATCAGGCAGTCCTGCATCCTGCTGGCGCTGCCGAGTTCACGCGCCAGCCACCAGCCGACCGCGATCAGCACCACGGTGATCAGCAACCCCACCAGCGGGCCCCGGGGGTTGCCGCCCTGCTTCTTGTCATTCATCCAACCGTCACCTCACCAGGCCGGCACCGGATACCAGCCTGTCCCCTGCGGAGGGTAGGATACCGGCGTGACCGAGCCAAGCGGTATGCAGGTGACCTCGCCGCCATTTACCCATGCCCGCGGCGGCCGCCAGCGCCTGGAGCCGCAAATTTAGCCGAAATTTATCTTTCGCAACTAGTGTTTGGCTGGATCTGACGGGTCGTCTCGGAGACAGCGCGGACGGTCCCTGGCCTGCCGGAATGGTCGTCTCTCCACGTCCGGAGCGACCCCGCCGGTGATGCCCAGGGATGCTGCTGACATAGAATGAGGCACGCCCGCCACTGAAACATCGTCGGCCGTGCGACCTGATATGCAGCTTTCTCAGCCTTCTGACGTTGGGCTTCGCGCGCGGCTCGCCGCGCTCGACGCCATTGTCACCTATAGCGTGACCGATCTCGATGGCCGAATCGTCGCGTTCAACGATCTCTATTGCCGGCTGAGCGGCTATCAACGCGACGAGCTGTTGGGCGCCGATCATCGGATGCTGACCCTCGAGGCGGCGGCCACTTCGGCATTTGCGGACATGTACCGCACGCTGGGGCGCGGCGCCTCCTGGCACGGCGAGCTCAGCTTTATCTCCAAACAGGGCGCGATCTTCTGGATCGACATCAGTGTGTCGCCGCAATGCGACAGCAGCGGCGCCGTCACCGGCTACGCATCGACCGGCATCGACATTACGTCGCGCAAGCGCGCCGAGGACGCGTTGCGACAGAGCGAGTCGATGCTGCGGTCGACACTTGCCGCTTTGAGCGAAGGCATTGTCGTTCAGGACGCCGACGGGCGCGTCGTCTCCCACAACCCGGCAGCCGAGCCTATCCTGCGGCTCATGAGCCAGCAGGTCGCCGGCGACACCTCGGAGGATCCGCGCCGGCGCGCCATCCGCGAGGACGGCAGCGAGTTCCCGGAATCCCAGCATCCGGCCAGGGTTGCACTGGCAACCGGAGAGCCGCAAAGCGACGTGGTCATGGGATTGCGCAGCGAGACCGGCTCGATGACCTGGATCTCGGCCAACGCGCAACCCGTGTTCAGCGAGGGCAGCGCGAAACCGACGTCGGTGGTGACCTCGTTTTCCGATATCACCGCCCGCAAACTCGCGCAGGAGACCCTCAAGGAAGCGGTCGCCACCATTCCCGACGGCTTCGTCGTGTATGACAACGAAGATCGTCTCGTGCTCTGCAACGAGGCCTATCGCGAAGTGTATAAAGCCAGCGCGCCGGCGATCCGGCCCGGCGCGGCCTTTGAGGACATCCTGCACTACGGCCTGGAAAACGGCCAATATCCGGAATCCGGAGCCACCGAGGGACAACGCAAGGCGTGGTTCGACGAGCGCTTGCGTCGGCATCGCTCGCTGTCGCAGCAGATGCTGCAGCAGCTGCCCGACGGCCGCTGGCTGCAAATCCGCGAAAATCGCACCCCGAGCGGCTACACCGTCGGCTTCCGGACCGACGTCACCGAGCTGAAGCGCGAAACCGCCAAGCTGCAGGCAGTCATCGACAATTTCCCCGGCGGGATTGCGCTCTACGATTCCGACTTCAAGCTGGTCGCCAGCAACGAGCAGTTTCGCGTTCTTCTCGACCTGCCCGAGGAGCTATTCGCCAACGGCCCACCCACGCTCGAAATGCTGATCAGGGTCAACGCGAAGAGAGGTGAATTCGGCCCCGGCGATATCGAGGAACAGGTAGAGCGCCGCATGGCGGTTGTGCGCCAGCAAAAGCCGCACGTGTTCCAGCGCGTTCGCCCCAACGGCACCGTCCTCGAGATCCACAGCACCCCGATCGAGGGCGGCGGCTTTGTCTCGGCCTTCATCGATATCACCGAGCGCCATGCCGCACAGCAACGGCTCGCCGCCAGCGAGCGGCGCGCCCGCGCCCAGTCGGAAAACCTGCAGCTCACGCTTGCCAACATGAGTCAGGGCCTGTCGATGTTCGATGCCGACGGCGCGTTGATAGTGTGGAACAATCGTTTCCTCGAACTCTACGGCTTGCCCCGCGACATCATCAAGGAAGGCGTCGGCGTCGAGACCATCTTCCAGCTGCAATGCCAGAACGGCAACCTGGACGTCGATGTCGCAACCTACATCGAACAAATCCGCCAACATCTCGCCAGCGACGGAATCTGGAAATCGACGCTGCATATCCGCGACGGCCGCGTCATCCAGGTGGTACGAACCGCCGTGAGCAGCGGCGGCTGGCTCGCCACTCACGAGGACATCACCGACAAGCAACGCGCCGAAACCGAGCTGCGGGAGCAGGCAGCGGAGCTGGCCCGGATCAACCAACGCTTCGACGCCGCCCTCACCCACATGTCGCAAGGCATCTGCCTGTTCGACGCCAACCAGAATCTCGTGATCTGCAACAAGCGCTTCCTCGACATGTATCACTTCTCGAGCGACCAAATCGGTCCGGGCACGTCGCTGAAGAGCCTGCTGCAGCTGCTTGCCAGGAACGGCGAGACCAGCGAGAAAACGGTCGAGGAACACCTCCAGACGCTGCCAAACAGGCTCGACGAGACCTTCCGCCTGGCCGATGGGCGCGTGATCGCGATCCGGCGCCGGCCGACGCCCGAGGGCGGTTGGTTGGCGACACATGAGGATATCACCGAGCGTGAACGAGCGCACCAGAAGATCAACCACCTCGCCTATCATGACGTGCTGACCGGCCTCGCCAACCGCGCCGAATTCAAGAAACAGGGCGAAGCCGCGCTCGCGCGATCGGCGCAAGCCGGAAGCACGATCAGCGTTCTGCTCGTCGATCTCGACCGCTTCAAGGCCGTCAACGACACCTTCGGCCACGCCGCCGGCGACGAATTGCTGCGCATGGTCACCGAGCGAATGCGTCAAAGCGTGCGCGCCAACGACATCGTCGCGCGGCTCGGCGGAGACGAGTTCGCAATCGTTCAGGACGGCGCGCCCGATCCGCGCGAGGCCGCGATCTCGCTGGCCGCCCGGCTGGTCGACGTGCTCGGCGCGCCGTACGAATTGAACGGGCACCAGGCCATGATCGGCGCCAGCATCGGCATTGCCGTGCAGTCGAACCGGGAAGACACCATCGAACAGTTGATGCACAGGGCGGACCTCGCGCTGTACCGGGTCAAGGGCGGCGGCCGCAACGGCTACCGCATCTATGAGGACGGCCTCGGCAGCGCAGAACAGGAGCGGCTGCGGCTCGGCAACGAGCTGCGCGGTGCCATCGAGGCCAATTCACTCGAGATCCGCTACGAGCCGATCGTCGCGCTGGCGGACCAGCGCGTTTGCGGAATGGAGGCGCGCGTGTACTGGATGCACCCCAGCCGCGGCCTGCTCGA
The DNA here is from genome assembly GCA_052326245.1 of Xanthobacteraceae bacterium. GTDB lineage: Bacteria > Pseudomonadota > Alphaproteobacteria > Rhizobiales > Xanthobacteraceae > Bradyrhizobium_A. The sequence goes on from JBKQQE010000537.1 coordinate 4,039, forward strand.
CCCCGCCGCGTTCCTGTACGTCGCCGAGGAAGCCGGCCTGACGGTCGCGCTGGGCGAATTTGTCCTGGCTCGCGCCTGCCTCGACGCCGAACGCTGGCCCGAACAGGTCAAGCTCACGGTCAATATCGCGGCCACCCACATCAAGAAGCGGACGCTGATGGATGCGGTCACCCGGGCGCTGATCAGGGCACGGATGACGCCCGAGCGGCTGGATATCGCGATCACGGAAACCGCGCTGCTGCAAACCGACGAGGACGTACTGGCGGAATTGCACCAGCTGCAAAGCCTCGGGGTCTCGATCGTCATCGACGGCTACGGTGTCGGCAATTCGTCGCTCAACCATCTGCGCGCCTTCCCGTTCGACCGGATCAAGATCGACCGCACGATGATCGCCGAAATCGCCGAGCGACCGGAATCCGCCGCCATCGTCTGCGCCGTGACAGGGCTTGCGCGCAGCCTCGACATCGTGACGACGGCCGAGGGCGTCGAAAGCGAGGAACAGGTACGGATGCTCCAGGCGGCAGGCTGCAACCAGGGCCAGGGCGGCATTTTCGGATCGGCTGCGACGGCAACAGAAACATTGTCCAGGCTGCTGATCGAACACGCGCTGCCGGACCTGCAACACATCGGCTAGCGACCGGCGATTGGACCCATGATTTCGCAGTCAACCGTCATCAAAGAGCTCGAAGACGTCCTCCGCGACGGCCCGGCGACGCGCGGTGCGACCATGCTGCGCCAGATCACGGCGCTGCTCCTAGACAGCGGGTTGTGCTATTCACCCGAGCAGATCGAGCTGTTCGACGAGGTGCTGGGCCGACTTGCGGAGGGTATCGAGGCGAAGGTGCGGGCCGAACTCTCGGTGCGACTTTGCGATGCCAGTTTCGCCCCGCCCCGGTTGCTGCGCCAGCTCGCGCTCGATCAAGTGATCGACGTCGCCGCACCCCTGCTCTCCCGCTCGGATCAACTCGACGACATTATCCTGATCGAATGCGTCAACACCCGCAGTCAGGGCCACCTGATGGCGATCTCGCGCCGGCGAAGGGTCTCGGAGGCCGTGACCGACCGGCTGGTCGTTCTGGGCGAGGCCCCGGTGCTGCTGTCCGTGGTCGCAAACCCGGGTTCGCGTTTTTCCGACATCGGCTTTGCCACCCTGGTGCTGCGCGCCGAAGGCGATGATGCGCTGGCGACCGGCGTCGGAATCCGTGTCGACCTGCCCCGACACCAGTTCCTGCGCCTGCTCTCGATGGCATCGCTCAGCGTGCGCGAGCGCCTGGAGGCGGCAAACCCGCAGAACGCCCGCGATATTCGCATCGCGGTGGAGCGCGTGACCGAGGCGATCGCTGACCGAGTCGTCCGGGGAGAGCGGGAGTTCGGCGAGGCCACCAGGCGGGCGCATACACTTAAGAACGCGGGCAGCCTGGGCGACCGCGAGATCCTGCAATTCCTGACTGAGAAGAAGCTCGACGACGCCATCGCCGCGGTCGCCGTGCTGGCGGAAGTCGACGCCGCGGCCGTCGACCACGCCATGCAGCAGACGCGCCCGGAGCCGCTCCTGACCATGCTGAAAGCCGTGGGTCTGGGCTGGCCGACGGCAAAGGCTTTCCTGCAGGTTCACGCCGGCGAACGCGGGCTTCCGGCCAGCGAGATCGAACGCGCCCTCGCCAGTTTCGCAAGACTGAGCGTCGATACGGCGCGCCAGGCGCTGCTTCTGAAGGCGCAGCGGCCGCCGCGCGGCCGCCGCACGTCATCGTCGGCGAGGCGCATGCAATGAAGACGGCGCCCGCAAGGGCGCCGTTTCGATGCCTTTCTGGCCGAGACCTCAATGCGCGGTCAGGCCCGGATTCTCCTCCGCATCAGCCTTTGGCGGCCGCGAAGTGTCCTCTTCCCAAACGATCGGCTGCGGCTGGCGTACCAGAGCCCGCCTGATCACCTCGTCCATCCGCGCCACTGGAATGATTTCCAGACCGCCCTTGATGGCGTCCGAGATCTCGGTCAGGTCCTTGGCATTCTCGTCGGGGATCAGCACCGTCTTGATGCCGCCCCGCGCCGCCGCCAGCAGCTTCTCCTTGAGGCCACCGATCGGCAGCACCCGGCCGCGCAAGGTGATCTCGCCGGTCATGGCGATGTCGTGCCGGATCGGAATGCCGGTCAGCACCGAGACGATGGTCGTCGCCATCGCCACGCCGGCCGACGGGCCATCCTTGGGCGTCGCTCCTTCCGGAACGTGCACGTGGATGTCGCGGCGGTCGAACAGCGGCGGCTCGATGCCGAAGGTGATCGCGCGCGAGCGGACATAGGACGCCGCCGCCGAGATCGATTCCTTCATCACGTCGCGCAGGTTGCCGGTGACCGTCATGCGGCCCTTGCCGGGCATCATCACGCTCTCGATCGTCAGCAGCTCGCCGCCGACATCGGTCCAGGCCAAACCGGTCACGACGCCGACCTGGTCGTCGCTTTCGATCTCACCGTAGCGATATTTCGGCACCCCGAGGAACTCCTCGATCGTCCGCTCGCTGATCCTGACCGACTTCTTCTTCGACAGCATCAGCTCCTTCACCACCTTGCGCGCCAGCGTTGACAGCTCACGCTCGAGGTTGCGCACGCCCGCCTCGCGGGTGTAGCGGCGGATCATCAGCAGCAGGGCATCGTCGTCGATCGAGAACTCCTTGGAATCCAGGCCGTGCTTGGAAACCGCGGTCGGGATCAGGTGCTTGCGCGCGATCTCGACTTTCTCGGTCTCGGTGTAGCCCGCGATCCGGATGATCTCCATGCGGTCCATCAGCGGCCCGGGAATATTCAGCGTATTCGCGGTGGTGATGAACATCACGCTGGACAGGTCGTAATCGACTTCGAGGTAGTGGTCGTTGAAGGTCGAGTTCTGCTCGGGATCGAGCACCTCGAGCAGCGCCGACGACGGATCGCCACGGAAGTCGGCGCCCATCTTGTCGATCTCGTCCAGCAGGAACAGCGGGTTCGAGGTCTTCGCCTTGCGCATCGACTGGATGATCTTGCCCGGCATCGAACCGATATAGGTCCGGCGATGGCCGCGGATCTCGGCCTCGTCGCGCACGCCGCCGAGCGACACGCGCACGAACTCGCGGCCGGTCGCTTTCGCGTACGACTTGCCGCGCGAGGTCTTGCCCACGCCGGGCGGACCGACGAGGCACAGGATCGGACCCGTCAGCTTGTTGGCGCGCGACTGCACGGCGAGATACTCGACGATGCGGTCCTTGACCTTCTCGAGCCCGTAGTGATCGGCGTCAAGCACCTGCTGGGCGGCATTGAGGTCCTTTTTGACCTTGGACTTCTTGCCCCACGGGATCGACAGCAGCCAGTCGAGATAGTTGCGCACGACGGTCGCTTCCGCGGACATCGGCGACATCTGGCGCAGC
>JBKQQE010000538.1:0-4549 GCA_052326245.1 Xanthobacteraceae bacterium
GTGGCGCGCAGGATCGCTGCGAGCCTCGACCTGACCGCGACGGCTTGCGGCATTTCCGACGATCCTCCCCGGGCAGCCCCCGAAGCAGGCGTGCCGCGCGCCCGGATGCTACCCAGAAAGCGGCCCACCGCACAAGCGGAGCCCTTGAACCGGCCGGGTGGAACGGCCCTGCCGGAGGGGAACGCCGGCGCGAACTTTCTGATCGGGCGGGAAGTCGCTATCGTGACGCGCCAGGGGAACGAGGAATGTCGCGGCTGCGGCCAGCTTTTCGGGTCCCGCCGACCAACCAAGAGAAGATCTGCATGGCGCTCGACCGATCTCTGATAGCCGAGGTTCCAGCCTTCGCCGGCCTGACGCCCGAAGCCCTCGACGACGCGCTGACGCAGGCGCGGGCGCTGCGCCTGCACAAGGGCGAGACGGCGTTCGTCCAGGCGCAACCGGCCGAGGAGTTCTTTCTGCTGCTGCACGGCCGGCTGCGGGTGACGCGGCTGAACCAGCATGGCCAGTAGATCGTCGTGCGCTTCATCGGTCCCGGCGACATGTTCGGCGTCGCCATGGCGCTGCGGGTCGAGACCTATCCCGGCACGGCGACGGCGGTGGTCGATTCGGTGACCCTGGCCTGGCCGAACTCGGCCTGGGCAGGGCTGGTATCGCGCCATCCGGCCCTGGCGCTCAACACCATGGGAATGATCGGCGGACTGCTGCAGGATTCGCACGCCCGCGTCATGGAAATATCGACGCAGCACGTCGAAAAGCGCGTCGCGCAGGCCGTGCTGCGGCTGCTCCATCAGGCCGGACGCAAGCTCGACGACGGCGTGCTGATCGATTTTCCGATCACGCGGCAGGACCTGGCCGAGATGACCGGCACGACGCTGCACACCGTCAGCCGCACGCTCAGCGCATGGGAGGAGCGGGGTTTGATCGAAGCCGGCCGGCAGCGCATTGTGGTGCGCGACCCGCACGCGCTCTTCATTCTGGCGGAAGAGGCGGACTAGTGCCCGCTTTTCGAAGTTCGCGATTCATTGCCGCAGCCCCTCGCGCGAACTTCGAAAAGCAAAGGGCACTAGTGTCCCGAATCCGAAGTTCGCTGGTTTCTGCCGCGAGCTCTTGAGCGAACTTCGGATTCGAAAGGACACTGGAGATCTTGGATTCTAGTGTGGTTTGGTTAAGAAATTCGCTTTGAGAGCTCGCTGAGAGAATGAAGCGAATTTCTGAACCACCACACTAGTCAAGTCTATAATTCTAGTACCTATTAGTTTCCAAAGTTCGTGGGGGGAGAATGCGGCAAGCGGCTCACGAACTTCGGAAACTAGGTACTAGCGCGCAGCGCCGCGAGCAGCTGCTGCTCGTCGATTCCATGTTCGCGCGCGGCGTCGGATACGGTGTGGAACGGCCCGACCGGGCAGCCGATGCAGTGCAGCCGCAATCGCAGAAACACCCCGATCGTCGACGGACGCCGACGCATCACGTCGTCGACCGTTGTCGCCGCGTCGATCTCGCCCGTTTTGGTTGAATCCAGCATCGCAGCAACCTCACCGCAGCCCGGGCCTCGCCGCACAGCAGCCATCCACGCCGCCGCGGCAGGGCCGACCCGGCCGACAGGACTCAGTCGATGCCTTCAATGCGAAACCGGCGCGGGCAGCGCCTCGATCTTCTTCACCATTTCGCTGACGTCGAGCTTGGCGTCGAGTTGCTGAAAGATGATGTTGCCATCCGCGTCGAGCAGCGAAATGATCGCGGAGTGATCAAAGCCGCCGCTGGCGTCGCGGCTGTAGCGCACACCGAGCGCCGCCGCGAGTTCGCGCACCGCCTTGTCGTCGCCGTGAAACAGCGTCCAATGCGCGGTATCGAGGCCATGCTCGGCGGCATAGACCTTGAGCCGCTCGGGCGTGTCGATGGCGGAGTCGATGGAGAAGAACGCGAAGCGAAGCTTCGCCGTGGACTTCTGCTTCGCCAGATCCTCGATCGCGACCATGTCGGCGACGATCATGGGACAGATGTCCTTGCAGCTCGTATACGCCATGGCGACCACGACCGGTTCGCCGCGCAGCGACGCCAGCGCCACCGCCTTGCCGTCCTGATTGGTCCAGTTCGAGGTCAGGTTATAGAGCGAGGTGCCGGACAGCGGCTTCATCGGCTGCATCGACATGTGCTCGTGGTCATGATCATGGGCGTTCACCATCCCGGGCCATGTCATGCAAAGACTGAAGGCGAATGCCGCCAAAAACTGAGTGCCGCGCATCATTCATCCCCCTCGCAACGAAATCCCACATTGTCCACCGTGTAGGCCGCCTTCAGGCTGGTGCGCAGCGCATAGCGCATGAAGGCGGGGTAGTCCGCCGCATCCCTGACGCCAATGCTGCCGCTGCCGCAGAATGCCGCGTCGTCCTTGCCGGAGGTGTTGCGCTGTTCGGTTCCGGTCATGAAGCTGTTGTTGTCGAGCGTCCATTCCCACACCAGGCCGACCAGATCGTAAAGTCCGAAGCCATTCGGCGCGCCACGACCGACGGCGTCGAGATGCCTGGGATTGGGCGCGCTGAACCATGCGAGCGATCGTTGCGCGACCAGGGCCTGGTCGCGGCCCTGATCCGCCAGCGCGTATTCCCATTGTTCGGTGGTCGGCAGGCGCAGGCCCCGCGCCTCGCAATAGGCCTCCGCCGCGAACCACGACACATTCGTCACCGGCTCTGACGCCGCCCATGCTTCCGCCAGCTTCAGATCCGAACGCCATTTGGCGAGATAGCCGCGATCGGCGAACAGCGGCTTCACCCGCGACCGGCGCCATTCGGGGTGCTGGCGCACGAAATCGAGAAACTGACCGTTGGTGACGGGAAAGACGTCGAGACGAAACGCCGCGACCCGCCCCGGGATGCTGGCGACCCACGTCTTGCCCTTCCCCGCACTCTTCTCGAAGAACGGAAGGTAGTCGCCGCCCGGCACCCGCACCATCGGCGTGGGCGGCGTCGCCGTCGCCACCGCCGGCGGCGTGCCGAGACAGGCCGCCACCGACAGCACCGCCAGGGCTTTCGCGCCCGGCCTATTTGTTCGGCTTGACACGGTTTGCCTGCACTTCGGCGGGTCGCACCTCGAGGCCTGAATTGTCCCACTTGGCGTAGACGTAGGTCATGACGTTGGCGATATCCTCGTCCGGCAGGTCCCATGCCGGCATCACGCCGTTGAATGTGCGGCCGTTGACGGTCACCTTGCCTTCGAGGCCACCGGTCACGGTCTTGATGGCGCGGACCTTGTCGGCATTCAGGAAGTCCGACTTTGCCAGCGGCGGAAACGCGTCCGGAACACCGGCGCCGTTGGCCTGGTGGCAGGCCTGGCAATTGTTGACGAAGACGCCTTCACCCAGCTTGACCCGTTCGGCCCTGTCCTTCGCCGGCGGCGGCGCGTTCGCCGGCTGCTCGGCTACGCGGGCGCCAGGGCCTTCCGGCATGTAGACCTCGTCGCTCATTTTGCCGGAATAGATGGTCTTGTCCTCGTCGCCCCCGATCTTCAATTGCGCCAGCGCGCCGCGATTGAAGGCGCGGGTCAGCGAATGATCGACCACGATGAACGTGCCCGGCACGCTGATCTTGAATTCGGTGATCGCGGCGCCGCCGGCCGGGATCATGGTGGTCTGCACGTTGTGGGTCGGCGTGCTCATGTTGCCTTCCGCCCACACCGTATCGAAGATCTGGCCGATCACGTGGAACGACGACGTCAGGTTGGGACCGCCGTCGCCGACGAACAGTCGCACGTTCTCGCCCACCTTCGCCGTCAAGGCCTGGTCGCCGGTGGTCGAGCCGACCGATCCGTTGAACACCACGTAGTCCGGCTTCTCGTCGATGGCCTTGGCCATGCTGAACGGCTGCAGCCCTTTTTCGCCGTTCGCGCCCTTGGTGTAGAAATCGCCCTGCATGACGTAATACTCGCGGTCGACCTTGGGCAGGCCTTCCTTCGGCTCGACCAGGATCAGGCCGTACATGCCGTTGGCGACGTGCATCGCCACCGGCGCGGTGGCGCAGTGATAGACGAACAGTCCCGGATTGAGGGCCTTGAAGGAAAACACCGAGGTGTGACCCGGCGCCGTCAGCGACGCGGCGGCGCCGCCGCCGGGGCCGTTCACCGCGTGCAGGTCGATGTTGTGCGGCATCTTGTTGTTGGGGTGGTTTTCCAGATGCATCTCGACCAGGTCACCCTCGCGGACGCGGATGAACTTGCCCGGCACTTTGCCGCCGAAGGTCCAGAAGGTGTAGCTGACGCCGTCAGCCAGCCGCCCCTCGACCTCCTTGACCTCCAGATGCACGACCACCTTGGTGGCGTGATCACGGTGTATCGCCGGCGGAACGGCGGGCGCGTCGGTCAGGACCGCCTCCTCCGTGCCGATGACTGGATCGCGTGCATTGTCGTCGCGGCTGGCGCCCCATGCGGGCGCCGCCAGCAGCAGGGATGCGGCAATCATGGCGCTCTTCGTTCCGGCTTTCATGCTCGAGGCTCCCAGCGCGTTGAAATGAAATGGCAAAATCCGAGCGCCCACCGCCCGCCGCTCTACTCCGGTACC
>JBKQQE010000539.1:0-4441 GCA_052326245.1 Xanthobacteraceae bacterium
CCGCGAGATTCCGCAGAAGTGCGCCGGCAGATAAGACCGCGAGATGATCGAACGGTCTACCCAAAGTGTGTCCGAAAGTGCGACGCGAGGAACCCGCCATGTCGATGTAAATCAAGCGAAATGGCACCCGACAAACTCGGAGCGGTTCAGCATCCTCCCTGCTCCTGTCGGACGGCGCACATTTTGTGTGCCGTCGATTCGATGAACAAAAATCACATGTGGTGATGGGCGCCATGCGCATGGCTGTGGCAGAATTTATGACCGTGATGGCAATGATAGTGACGATGGCCATGATTGTGAGGATGGCCGGTGTGATGCGCCCATGCGATGAGAGGGTTCAGGGTGATCGCTGAACTCAGAAGTATCGCCACGAGTAACGTTTTCGGCATGTCCGTTTTCCTTCGTGCTTGACCATGCTTCGGCGTTGAGTATTGCATTCTATGATTTGCGATGACCGCTTATTACGCGCTGAACAAGCGCAGTTCCGGAAGTAAGTGAGTTTATTCGTAGCCACGTCCACCACCACTCAATATTTCGCGAAGATCGGCGCATTGTCGCCGAAGGACAGCGGGCCGCTGACCGTGACGCGCACCGAGGGGGCCTCCAGCGGGTGGAAGTGCCGGTCCATCTGGCCGATGGCGCAGACCGCCGCCGGCGCCGCGCCGCTCTGGCAGGGCGCGAACAGTGCGTCGGTCGGCAGCAACGAGCCATAGGCGTAAGTGATCTGGTCGGAACGCGAGTTCAGCACGTTGAAGCCGTCCGCCTGAATCTTCCAACCGTTCTGGAAGCGGTAGCCGGCGCGCAAATTCACCACGCCGGTCGCCGGCGCTTTGAAATAACCGTCCTCGGTCAAGGGATAGACGCCCTTGTAGCGATATTTCAGCGCGCCGAACCAGCCGGTCTCTTCGCCGACTTCGAGACCGACGGAGGCGACGATCGACGGCCCCTCCGGGATGAAATTGCCGGGCGCATTGCCGAGGTAGGTGAAATAGCCCACGGCGCCGGGATCGACGAGCGGCAACCACGCCAGCCATTGCGGTTGATCGACGCCGCGGAAACGCGCGTGAGTGAGCGCGAGGTCGGCGTCGAGGTGCAGCCAGTTCGTCGGCGAATAATGATTGGTGAGTTCGATGCCGTAGCGCCGCGACGGACGGCCGAAAACCGTGTTGCCGGTGTCGCCATCGAATTGATTCTCGGAGTCGAAGTTCAGCCACCAGAGGCTGAGCGTCGAGTCCAAGCCCTCGATGAATTTGGACCGCGCGCCGATCTCGGCCCCATGCGATTTGACCAGAAGCGGGATCGGCGCGACCTGCGAGGCGTCGGCGGTATTTTGCGAGGTGACGGTTCCGCGGGCGTCGGTGGAGTGGAAGCCCTCGCCGAAGTCGAGGAAGAATTCCGTCTTCTCCCATGGGCCGAGAACGATCGCCGCTTTAGGGCTGGTGATCGCCGCGGCTTTCTGGCCCGAGTTCCACGGCCCGGTCCAGACCGGCATGCCGGTGGCGTCCTTGGGCGAGGAAAGCGCGTCCTGATAGTCGCCGATGCTGGCGTGGTAGACATCGACGCGGAAGCCGCCGGTCGTGCGTAGCCAGGGCGTCCATTTGACTGTCGTGTCGGTCCAGAGGCCGACGCTGCCCTCCGGGACTTGATCGTTGGTCAAAGTGTCGTAGGGCTGTCGTTTCCAGGTGTCTTGCAGGCCGAGGCGGATATTGTCGTAGCGTCCCTGCAAGCCGATTTGGGTCTCGAACGGAAATCCGGCGACTTCATATTTGACCGAGTGTTTGGCGTTGAGGCCGAGCACCGTGCGACGGTCGAACTGGCGGAATTGATCCTCCAGCACCGGCTGCGCCAGGAAATAGTCGAAATTGTTGTAAAGATTGAGCGTCGAGCGGACCGCATAGGCCTCGATCCGCGAGGAATGATCGCCTTCGGTCTGGCTCCAGCGCCCGGAAAGGCTGAAGCGGGTCGTGTTGCCGCCGTCGGTCGGGTCGATGTTGCCGTTGAGCGGGAGGATCCCTTCGGTCACGGCGCGCTGCGGGATTTGGTCGGTCGAATACCAGCGGTTGGCGTAGGCCATCCCCGTCACGGAGAGACCATCCTCTTGCGTGCCTTTGGACCAGCGCATGACCCCGTTGATCTTATGCGCCTCGTCCGGACGCGCCCAAGGGCCTTCCCAATTGCCGAGTTCGATCGCCGAAAGCAGATCGCCGCCCGCCACCTTTTCGGACTTGGCCGCGAAGAGCCGCCCATACCCATACATGCCGCCGGTCGCCGAGAAGATGCCCTTCTCCAGCTGATCGACAATATTGCATGCGGATCGCGCCGGCAGAGGCGAAATCGCCTTCCTCGGCGAAATAGGGGCCCTTGCGAGCGACGACGGAAGAGAGCAACTCCGGGATCAGGAAATTGGCGTCGGCGTAGCCCTGGCCATGCGCATGGGTGCGCATGTTCAGCGGCATGCCGTCGAGGGTCAGTGCGAGATCGGTGCCGTGATCGAGCTGGAAGCCGCGCAGCTGATATTGATTCGCCTTGCCCTCGCCGCTGTGTTGGGTGACCACGAGACCCGGCACGGCCGCTTCCAGCGCCTCGCCGGGGCGCTGCACGGGCAGCGCGTTGATTTGCGCGCCGGTGGTGAATTTTTCACTTGAGGCCTGCTGTGTTGCGTCGAACTTCTTTTCGGCGCGCTCGACGGCGGATTGAGGCGCAGGGGCGGGATGAGCGACGGGGGCGGGCGCCGGCGCCGGCCTCGGAGCGGGCCTCGGCTCCGGTCTGGCGGCGACGGCGACGGGCTTCGGCGAGGGCTTTGCCGCGGGCTTCGCCGTATGCGTGACCGCGGGCTTGTGGGCCTTGCCAATGTTGATGTCGGGCAGCGCGGTTTGCGCGAAGGCGGGGTGCGCCGCGCAGGCGGCCGTCAGGGCCAGAAGTGAGATTTTCTCGATGTGGCGACGGACCATGGCCATTCCTCTCAGAAGGCATGCTTTTGCCCGCACACCCTAGTATGATTTCTTTTCAATTTTTCATACTCGAGAGCAGGCCGTCAATCGGCCGTTACAAATGTTTCGCGAGTGCGGTACAAATGTCACATCGACAGGATTCCGTTTAGTTCAGTGTTCACGCGCTTTGTCATGGAGATCAGGATGGCGATGGTCATGACTGTGGCCTCGGGCGCCCTCTTCGGCGCTGGCCGGCACGACGACGAGCTGGCCATAACGCACGCCGCGCTCGCCAATGACGTGCTGGGCGAAATGCTCGACTTCGGATTTGACGCCGCGCAGTAGCGACACCTCTAGACAGCTTGCCTCGTCGACATGCACGTGCAGAGAGGCGATGGAGAGATCGGTGTGGCTGTGGTGGTCGTCCATCAACCGTTTCGACAACTGCCGCGTCTCGTGGTCATAAGTGTAGACCAGCGCCGCCATGCATTGGCGGGCATTGTCCTCGTATTCCGGCTTTTTCAGCAGCCCCGCGCGCACCAGATCCCGGACGGCTTCCGACCGGTTCTTGTGACCGCCGGCTTCCATATAGCGATCGAGGGTCTCCATAAGTTCGTCGTCGAGGGTCAAAGTTACGCGTTGCATCGGCGAAAGCTCCGGTTGGTTATGCCGTTCCTGCCCGGGGTTTCAGCGGGAGAAAGCGGTTTGTATTATTATTCGCGGAGGAGCGCCGTGACAGGAAAATCGTCATCACGACCCGTGATGCCGCCAAGTCTCTGTATGTTCGTCTGCCGCCCGAATCGACCGCGCCAGAGCCTTGAAGGGCGCATTTCATCGAAAAGGGCTGGGGATCTGGTGATCGGTTGACGGCTGCTTATGGCGCGAACCCGTAGCGCGAGAATGCGCTCGCCGCGGCGGCAGTTTGGGGTTCAGCGGACCCGTTCGAACGAAGCGGTCGCGACGCCGGTTGACCCGAAGCGGTTACTATTCGGTTCTCACGAAGGGAGCTATGTTGGGACAATCCGAGGAGTAGCGCGCCGTGGATTCATCGAATTTCAGCTCAGAACAATTCTTCTCACAGGGACAGGGCGCGAAGGCCGCCTCCGAGTGCGCGGTGAGGAACAGGCGCAACACTAGCAAGAGATCGGCGGCGCGTTCCTGCACTCTGAGGTGTAGGGCCGAGACCTTGTTTTTTTCTCCTTGTCGGGAGCAATGACTTTGATGGGCGCTTCCGGTTTTGGCGCAGTACCGCCGTAGGAAGAACGGCTGCGGCATCCCTATATGTAGTGGGTGTCTGTCTTAACCGGATAGGCACGCTTCGACGTTCGGTCACCGTTGGCTCGAAGAGCTGCGCCAGGATTTTGCGCGGCGGCGTTCATTTGAGAAGCGCGGCGGATTTTGAAGCGGCGGATTGCAATTCGAGAATTTGCGCGAAGTCGGCGCCGATGATGGGCGGCCGCGCTATCCAAACGTCGAGTTCGGGATGACGCGCGAAGAAGGCGAGCGCGTTG
>JBKQQE010000540.1:0-11862 GCA_052326245.1 Xanthobacteraceae bacterium
TGTTTATTTCGACGACGTCTATCGCTATACGGCCGCACTGAGATCCTGCTCTCTCAGTCTGAGCTACAGGTTGCACGCCTTTCTGCCCTGCATCGCCTTCGGTACGCCCAGCATTCACCTGTCATACGATGAGCGGGGCCACTCGATGATCGAGACGATCGGCCTGGAGGACTGGAACATCGATTTGCTAACGGCAAGGGATTGCGTATCCGACGTGATGGATCGGGTACACGCACGCGCCACCTACCATACTTCCCGTGCCGCATCGAAACCCGCGATTTCTGCAATGCAGGACATCTCAATCGATGCATTGCGGCATCTGCGCCGCCTGATCATGAAGAGCTAACCCTGAAAGACACTGGCATGACAGACAATGCTGGATCGCTGAACTCCGTCAGCTCCTGGATGCGCCACCGTGTCGGAGACCTCGCTGGCTCGGCCGACATGAACGAACAGGTTCTCCGGGCAATCTACGATGGTGTGAGTCAGATCAAGTCACCTTCAGCCGCAGCACACCTGCGCGAGCATGGCGTACAGAAGATACATGAGGTTATCGACTCTACCGAGGTTGGAAGGCTTCGCGACTTTGTTCTGGATCGATTACGCTGGCGGCTCCTGCAGCTGGCCACGAATGTGGGCACTCAAGTCCTTCGATTCAAGGATGAGTTCTACGTCGACGACTACCTGATCCTGCGGATCAACTTCCCCTATGAGATCGCACGCAAGGCCGATCCGGCCGCTGAAAACCCAGGCATCGGACGGTTAAGTCCCAGCGTGCGCGAGCTCGCGCGTTCGCGCCGGATCACCGACCCTGTCTTTGATCCAAAATCTTATCACCGCGGCCACCCGCCGGCTGCCTGGGCGCATGGCCCGCATCTCGACAGCTGGGCGGGCCACTCGCGAGACGGCCGTAACATTTGGTGGGCGATTTGCGACGTTCCGGCGGAAGCGGGAATGGTTCTGTACCCTGAGCTGGCGGGCGTGCCTCTGCCAGTGGAGCCGCGGACACTGTATCTGAAATCGGGATATCCGCTGCCCAAGCCGACATATCTCCCGCTGCAGGCCGGCGAAATGCTCGTGTTTGATCCCGAGGTGCTGCATGGCACGCATCTGAACTGCACCAATGGAACACGCGTCGCCGTATCGATGCGGTTGAACGCCTCCAAACCGACCTTCGACCCTTCGTGCTTCTATGCCCGGGAATTCTGGCGGCGGTCTTCCGACATCCTGGCAGGCAGGGACAAGGTGCTTCACCTCCGCCGCGAGGACAATCTTGGGCCCGCCGCTGCGCAGACTTCCGTCGAGACTCCTCCGCGCGGGCCCGTCGTCCAGGGGCGGTTCGACGCGGCGTCGGGGTGGCTGACCGCGAAACTCGAGTTTCCCGATGCCCCGAAGATCGACATTGACGGTGGCCCCTATCGCGTTCTTGTCGTTCGCACAAAAGACGGCATGAAGGCCTACGATGCGAGGTGCCCGCATTATGGCCTCGACCTTTCGGACGGCGGCTGCGACGCTGAAACCTTGTACTGTCCGGCATGCGCCGTCGGATTCGATCTCTGTAGCGGTCAGTCCGCCGCTCCCTCGCTGACGCTTCGATCACTGGCCATTCGTGCCGGCGACGGTCAGATCGAGATCGAGGTACCGGCTTGACCAATGGCGATCGACATCAGTCCGTTCGTAGGCCACGACTGACGGTCAGCGTGCTCACCCGAAATTCCGAGCCGCGCCTGGCTGGCTTGTTGCGTGAAGCTTCAGGTTACGCTGACGAGATTATCGTCGGCGTCGACGCTGCCTCGACCGACAGGACATTGGACGTTGCCCGCGAGAATGCGGACAAGGTGTTTCAGTTTCGGCATCCGGGACAGCTGGCACCCGCGCGCATGCTGCCATTTCGCTACGCATCCGGTGACTGGATATTGTCGCTCGATGACGACGAGAGCATGGAAGATAGTTTCGAGAATATTCTCGACGACCTGCTTTCGAACAGGCTGGTCACCCACTACTGGTTCAAACGCAAGTGTATCGTTTCGCTCGATCCCTGCGAATACGTTCACGGCAGCCCGTGGTACCCTGACTGGCAGCTGCGCATGTTCAGGAATGACGCACGGCTGGTCTGGAAGCCGCCCTTTCCTCACAGCGGGTATCGGGTGCTCGGTCCCGGCTACCACGAAGAACGCGCAGCCATTCTTCACTTCGAACCCTTGATCGTATCCCACGAAGCCCGCCGCGAAAAAGTTCTCGGATGGCGCAAGGCGGGCGCCCCACCCTCCACGGAAGTACAATGGCCTCCCTCCCCGGACATCCCGCGCCACCCGGCCCGCCTCAGGGTCCCTGCCGAGCCGGCACCAACTCCACGGTCGGCAGTCCTTGACCCCGAGATCCACGAGCTGAAGCTGGCGCAACGGACGCCGTGGGGTGCCGAGATCCTCGGCTGCGACCTTCCGCAGGCCGTGACTGCTCGCAGACCGTTCCTGGCTGAGGTCCGAGTTCGCAATACCGGCGCTTTGAGCTGGTTGCCGCCGACGGGATCCACCCGCGCCGCGCGGTTGAATCTGTCGTGTCATTTCAGGGCGCCCGGCGGAAAGCTCCTGGAGTTCGAAGGGCCGCGCTTTCCTATTCCGCGACTTGTCCAGCCCGGTGAGGAAGTGTCGTTCATCTGTGAGTTTCCCGGTTTTGATCGGCCCGGCGAGTACCTGGTCGAATGGGACATGGTGAGCGAAGGCGAGGCCTGGTTTCACGATTTGGGGTGTGAGACGTTGACGAGCCGGATCGCCGTGACGCGTTTCAATTCTCGTTCCTGACCAAATTTAGAGCGGCGAAGGCCGGGGTTTCGCGAAAATTGCGTGGTCGGCCCCCGCGCACCGATGCATGACCGGGCGAGCATGGCGGCGCTACGCAGCTGAAGCGCCTGACGAGCAAGCCGACGGCCTGCGACGTCGATATCCCCTTCAAATGGCCCATCCTCCCCAGCCAGCCTGCAAAATCCGGCCGGGACCTGCGCCAGCCCCATCTTTTGAGTTGTCACGCCAGCATGAATTGCGCACACTTACCAAAAGGTTGGGGGAAGAACGGCATGGCTGATCTGGACAACACCGGCCTGGTGGGGCCCGCGTATCGCGACCTGCGGCTCGATCTGATGCGGGGCATCGGCCAGTGGATGGTCTTTCTCGACCACATCCCCTACGACATCGTGAGCTGGCTGACGCTGCGCAACTACGGCTTCAGCGATGCCGCAGAGTTCTTCGTCTTCATTTCCGGGTATACGGCCGGTTTCGTCTACGGCCCTGCGATGGCCCACGGCCAGTTTCTCGGCGCCACCAAGCGCCTGCTGACCCGGGCGTGGCAACTCTACATCGCCCACATCTTTCTGTTCATGGTGTTCATCGCGCAAATCGCGCGCGCGGCGCGCCGTTCCGACAACCCGATGTACGGAGACGAGTACAATATCTTTCTGTTTCTCGAGCACCCCGACGTCATGATCGGGCAGGCCCTGATGCTGAAGTTCAAGCCGGTCGATCTCGACGTGCTGCCACTCTATATCGTGCTGGTGCTCGCGCTGCCCGCCATCCTGATTGGCCTGACGCGTCTTCCTTACTTGACCCTGCTTGGCTCCGTGGTTCTTTTCATCCTGGCCCGCATCTTCGACTGGAATCTGCCGTCCTTTCCGGGGGGCAACTGGTACTTCAATCCGTTTTGTTGGCAGATGCTGTTCGTGTTCGGAGCCTGGTGTGGCGTCGGCGGCGCCGCGAAGATTGCGACCTTCGTTCGGTCTCGTGTCGTCCTGTATCTGGCGCTCGCCTGGATCGCGTTTTCATTCGTCATCGTGATGAGCTGGCATATTCCGGGGCTCGAGGCAGCGATCCCAAAATGGATGATCAAGATCATCTATCCGATCGACAAGTCCGACCTCGACATGTTCCGCCTGATTCACTTCCTCGCCCTGGCGGTGGTGTTCGTGCGCTACGTGCCGCGTGACTGGCACGGCCTGCACACAAAATGGCTGCGCCCGGTCATTCTCGTCGGGCAGAACTCACTGCCGATCTTCTGCCTCGGCGTGTTCCTGGCGTTCGGAGCGCACTGGTTCCTGGCCCAGATCAACGGCGATGTCACCGCACAGATCCTGGTCAGCCTGGCCGGCATGGCGACGATGGTAGGCGCGGGGTGGCTGCTGAACAGGTTCAAGGCCGTTCCCGATCACTTCGCGCACCCGCAGGCGATTGCGCCGGAACCGGTATGATCACGGGGTGATACTCATTCCGGACCGGACAGGATCGATTTCATGTCCGGTCCGAGCGGACTGATGCCGCTGGGGTTGAGCGCCTTGATTGAAAAGTAATCCTGTTGGGCGGGTCGCCGCGACGAATTCGCCGACCCGTCCGGAGCCAGTCGCTAATCGCGTCCGGCTTCAACCAGCTTGCGCGCGGCAAGCTCCGGGTTGGTAAAGCAGACTTCATGGCCGCCCGGCGCCTGCACCAGCCGGAACAGGCCGAGTTTCGACGACAGCCGCGGATGCCAGGGCAGCGCATGCGGCAGCGCGGTGTCTTCCGTGAAGTTCAAGTATGATTTTCCGACCTGCATGTCCGCCGGGTTCTGCGACAGTTCGATCTTGTCCGTGAACGTCGCATAGGGATGCGGATTGAGCCTGGCGAAACTGTCGGCCGACAGCGCCCCGTCGCTATCGTTGAAGAAAGCCTCGCGCCAGATCGGCTCGGGCAGCATCACGGTATTGTCGCCGCTCGCGGCGGCGACCTGGTCGAACAGGCCGATGTATTGGGGAGGAACCATGTCGTTCAGGGACTCCCCGTTGTTGGGAACGAACGCATTCCAGTAGACCAGCCGCCGAATCCGCGCCATCTGGCGATCCGCGGCGCCGGTGATGACCATGCCGCCGTAGCTGTGGCCGGCCAGCACAACGTCCTTAAGGTTCTTTTCCACCAGGTAGTCGGTCAGGGATGCAATTGCCCCATCCAGTCCGACGGCCTTGGTCCCGCCCGGGCGATTGCCCGCCAAGGTGGGGGTGTGGACCGTGTGACCCGTGGCCCGGAGTTTCGCCGCGGTCGGTTCCAGCAGTTCACCGGTATGCCATGCGCCGTGAACCAGAACATAGATGCTCATTGAGTGCTCCTCCCCTCGTTTTGGTCCGCCGGCCGGGCCGCGGACAGGCGCCGATCTAGCGCAATCCGGTGGCTTGACGCTTGGCGGGGGAAGAACAAGTATTGACGCTGAACGAACAAGCGGCTCGGAACGCAACCGGGCCGACGGCAGGAAATCGGTCCAGGAACAGGTCCATGGCAAGGATGATGCCCGTTCCCGCGGGCGCGCGCGTCTGGGATACCAGCGAGGTCACCTCGTCGAAGGGCTTCGACTATTATCACGGTGCGATCTGCCAGGCCTTCAGCCACCTGCTGCCGATCGCCGAAGCCACCACACGACAGCATTTTTCGGCGAAGGTCGCCAGCGTTCCGGTGGGCGCAGGCTTCATCAACTACGTGCAGTCGACCTCGCACCTGGTGGTTCGCACCGAACAGGAGATCGCCCGCGGCGATGTCGATTGGTACTACCTGAATTATTCGTCCGGCGGGTGCTGCATCATCGATCAGAACGACGGCACCGCAACCATCCAGGCCGGCGACGTGGGGCTGTTTTCCGGCGCGGCGCCCTTCACGCTGGAGCACCGCCGCCGCCCGCAGCTCTCCGTGGTGTCATTCATGATCCCGCGCCAGGCGCTGAGCGACCGCCTGGGCGGCGCCGAGGTCTCCAAGCCGCGCGTGGTCTCCAATCACCCGGTGTTCGGGGCGCTGCTCCGCGAAACCGCGCGCACCCTGGCCGAGAAGGCGGCCGGCATTCCGCCGCAGGCGCTGCCCGGGCTGTTCGAAACGCTGGTCGATTTCGCGGCCCTCGCTGTTTCGCCTCAGGCGGGAGCCGAACGCAGCGGATCCCGGTCACGGGCTTTGTTCCTGGCGTTGCGCGCCCATGTCGACCGACATTTCCGCGCCCCCGACTTCGACGTTGCGCGGCTGGCTGCCGCCCATGGCGTTTCGGTGCGCTACGTCCACAAACTGTTCGAAGCCCATGGCGGCGGCGAGAGCTTCGGAGACTACATTGCCGGACAACGGCTGCTGTGGGCGGCGGAGCGCCTGCGTTCAGCCGCCGCGCAGCGGGATGCGATCACCGACATCGCCTTCGAGGCCGGCTTTGCCGACCTCACGCAATTCTATCGCGCGTTTCGTCGCCGGTTCGGCTGCGCGCCGGGCGCATTCCGCCACGGTCCGGACGCGTCGTGACGATCGCCCCCTGATCACGTCACCGGCACGCTCGACATTGCTGCCGCGACGCCATCGAGGATGGCGTCCTTGAGCGACCACGCCAGCCGCTGCGTGCTCCAGTCGCTGTCGTGCAGCCGGGTCGGATCAGTGGGATCGACCATGGTGTCGAAGGAAACCCTTTCGACCTCGTGCCAGGCTTTCATCATGGCAAACCGGCCGAACAGGTTGACGCCTGCGGCGTCAGCCTCAGCTGCGATCGATGCGACCATCTGGTTCGCCGCGCCGATCTTGTCGGCCGTCAACAGTGCCGGCACGTATTGCAAATCCATCAGGACAATGTCCATGTCCGGCACCTGGCGCAGGCGCGCGAGCCCGGCCCGTATTGCTGCGACGGTTTCCTCCGGACTTTGCCCTCGCCATTGCTCCTGACCCTGCCAGACCGCATTGGTGCCCACCTGCCAGACCACCAGCGACGGCTTCTCGGCAATGACGTCCCGTTCCATACGAACGAGCTCCTGCGGGGCTTCCTGCCCGCCGATTCCCCTGTTCAGCACGTCGATCATGAGGTCCCCATACCGGTCCCTCAGAAGCGCCTCGAGCCGGTAGGGATAGGCCACGATGCCGCCCTCACCGGCGGTCGTCGAGGAGCCGATCGCAACAATTCTTGCCGGGCCGATACCGGAGAGGCATTGGGCGAAATTCTTCAGGCCATGCCGGAACGGCGCCGGCTTGACCGGAATCTGGGAGGTCGAGGGAGTGTCGGGCATTGGCAGGCCCCGGTCTTGAAGTGCCGTGCAGGCGCTCGGCCGCGGACTGGCGAGCACGCGTGAACATAGCAGGACAAGCAGACATCAGCTTGGCTGTTTTCGCGATTGTCGCCACAACAATGCCTATTCACGTCAAACGGAAAAGTCCGTCAGAACGGAACACTGGCGCGAGCGCTGACGGTCCACAACTGGTAACCGCCGCCGATGCCGCCCAGTTCGCCGCCAACACCGATAGACGCGCCGCCGGAAACCACCATCGTGGCCCCCGTCGTCAGGCGCGCCGACAAACCATCCTTCAGCCCGACCACCGACACTGCGACCGGCAAGGCGTTGTCGCTGGAAAAACGATAGTCGCCGTAGAGACCAACATAGGGCGAAACCGGCGTATTGCCGATAAACCACGGCACAATCACCTTGCCGCCGGTAGCGACACGGCCGATCGAGAAATTTCTACCCGGCTGCAGCGTGCCGAGGCTGTCAGTCCACGCTCCATCACTTTCGAACAGCCCGTCCACATGGAGCGAGGGCTCCAGCACCAACGCCAGGTACTTGTAGGTCCCGGTCAGGCCTCCCGCCGCAAGCCAGCGCGAGCCGGAGAACGAGCCGCTGGCGTCGCCCGCGGTCGAGGCATACGAGATCCCCGACCAGCCGAGCTTTCCATCCACGCGCCAATTGGTCGCAAATCTGTCGGCGGCGTAGATGCCGATCGTGCCGCCATCCCCGTTAAGCCGTCCGGCAATGGCACTCTCCGTGTAACGGAAGTTTTCATAGCCGGTGAAGACACCGACCAGAAAATCCGGAGAGAGTCTGCGCCCGACACCACCGGTGACGTTGATCTGATCGCCGGATATGGAATTTACGTTGCCGCTGTCGAAGCTCGTGCCGCGCAGGTCCAGCCAGGCACTCCAGTCCTTCTGGACCAGAGGCCCGCGCGGAGGCTCCTTGGCAGCCATCGACGCGTTGGCCATCGCCAAGAGCGGATCCTTGTTCGGACTCGCCGAGTCTTGCGCGGGGTCGGCGGCGAAATTGAACGTCAGACCGTTGGGGCCAAAGACGACCGGCGCTTCGCCGCCGCTGAAGAAATTGTCGATTGCGTTGTCGATCGCACCAGTGATGGCCTGGCCGGAGATCGCCGCGGCGGTTTTGGTAGCCGCTAACTGCAGAGCGCGGATGTCTTGGCTGCCGGAATCCAAGCTGCATTGGATGCTCATGCTACTGGGCGGGGCGGGCGGGGACGAAGAATTGTAATTTGTATCGACCTCCCCGGCGCCGGCAGAGGTCACGCGAACAACGATAGTGACGGTCTGATTGTCGGGAACAACTCCAGTCCCACCGCTCGCGAGTGCCCCAACGAACCGATAATTAAGAATTCCTCCGCCGATTTCGGACAACGTCACCGTAACCAATTGCCCTGTAGCGAAAGTGCTAGCGCAATTGCTGGTCCACGATGCCCAACTCGGCCCACGTGGCTCATACGCTCGCGCCGCAGGACCCGCCGCCAGATACATTGCAAGAAACGCAACGGCCCAACCAGCTCGACGGACGGCGTCGCGGACAAAAATGGGCATTCCCACCACATAAAATAAAAAGCGCAGCCGAGCTGCCAATGACTTTGACTGGCAAAACTATACACGCCTGGAGAGATTGAAAAGCCGGCTACACGTGTATTTGTGGCTCGGCAATCTGCCGGCCAATCAATGTGTCATTTCTGCAACACGCAGTTGAGTCCCAACCGCTCAACACGCCGACATTCGTGCACAGTATCGGCGGCGTTACCGACCACCTGCCCTCGCCTGCCATCGCTGTGGCGATCCGGCCCCGAATCGCTTGATCGCCTGCCGCGTGATCACAATCGCGCGCGCTCTCGCCCAGATTATTTTCGCTTCTTGCGCGCGGCGTAGCGCGCGTCGCGGGCGGCCTTGCGCTCGACCTCAAGCGCGGCTTCGCGCGCCGCGGCTTCGGCCTTTTCACGGGCGAGCTGCTCCGCCGCCAGCGCCGCGGCCTCGGCATCGCGCGCCTTCTTCTCGGCCTTGGCGGCATCACGCACCAGCTTCGCCTTGGCGCGCTCGGCGGCCTGCGCTTCGCGCTCGGCCTGCCGCTGCAGCACCGCCGGATCGTTCGGCGCGGGCTTGGCGTTAAACTTGCTCAGGATGTTCTTCTTCGCAGCCTGCGCCGCCTTTTGACGGTCCGCAAAACTGGGTTCCTTGAATCCGCTCATCTCTACCGGGCCTCATCGCTTTCATCGCCGGAATTCACGACTAGGAGCGCGGGCGGCGCCTCGCGTCCCGGACGGGGGGCCCAGCGCGCCCCCACCCGCGCTAAGGGCGCGTTCTGGGCGCAGCCGTCAAGGAAATTGTCGCGATCGAGGGCCCCGGATGGACCGAACTGGCCGGATTTCCGGGCCAGCGCAGAAGCATCTGGAAGATCAGCGCGAGGCATCAATTCCGGGTTAGGCGGGTCGCTACGAGCTTTGCGCCTCGGCGCGCGACTCCGCAGCGCCGCTCGTGGCAAACACCCGGCTGGCGAGAACGTCAGATGCCTGCAGCGACATGATGTCGTCGGCGATCAGCACGTGATCGAGATCGGCGACGAGGCGATTGGCCTGGCGCAGCCGCATCCTGTCAAGCGCGTTGCGGATCGATCGCGCGTTGGAAAACAACGGCTGCGCCTTACGCAGCGCAATATAGCGTACAAAGGCCTGGCGCGCGTCCGCGGTGAACCTGTAGTTCATGTCGCGCAGCATCATTTCCGCGATCGCCATCAGCTCGTCGTCGGCATAATCCGGAAAATCGATGTGGTGGGCGATGCGGGAGCGGAAGCCGGGATTGCTGGCAAAGAACTTGTCCATCCGGTCGCCATAGCCGGCCAGAATCACCACTAGGTCCTCACGGTGCGATTCCATCACCTGCAGCAGAATCTCGATGGCTTCCTGGCCATAATCCCGCTCGTTGTCGGGCCGGTGCAGGTAGTAGGCCTCGTCGATGAACAAGACGCCGCCCATCGCCTTCTTCAGTATTTCCTTCGTCTTCGGCGCCGTGTGGCCGATATACTGGCCGACCAGCTCGTCGCGCGTGACCGACACCACGTGGCCGCGGCGCACGAAGCCAAGTTTGTGGAGTATGCTGGCAATCCGCAACGCCACCGTGGTCTTGCCGGTGCCGGGATTGCCGGTGAACGACATATGCAGCGTCAGCGCCTCCGACGTCAGGTTCAGGCGCTTGCGGATACGTTCGATCAGCAATAGCGATGCGATCTCGCGGATCCGGGTCTTGACCGGCCGCAGTCCGATCAGGTCTCGGTCGAGTTGCTCGAGCACCTCCCCGATGCCGACCTCGTCGAACTCGCGGCGCAGATCGACCTGCTGCGCCGGCAGCACCTCGCTGACGCCCTGCGCGATGGCCGGTGCACCGGCTTGCGAACTCATTTGTCACCGTAGCGGCGGCCCTCGGGCCGGTCGACGGCGTAGGACGTCGTGGTATAGCGGATGTTGCGGCCGTCGACCTCGTGCCGTTCGAGCCGAAAGCCGGGCTCATCCTTCGGCCGGTTGACGATGAACGACAGCCGCTGCGACTCCCAGCCATGGCTGGAATCGAACGCGGACATCCGGATGTAGCGGTCGCCGTACGCCTTGCGGCATTCCTGCAGCTCCATCATCACGCCGGCGGCGTCATGCAGATCGAACATCGGAAGCCCCCACATCTCCCAGAAATTGTTGCGGGGGTGCGGATCGTCGGTGAACTCGATGTTTACCGCCCAGCCCTTGCCGAGACAGTACTGCACCTGGCGGGCGATCTGCTCGTTGGTGAGGTCGGGCAGGAACGAAAAACAGCCTTGGGTGACGCGCATCATCCTGCTCCTTACATCGAGACGCTGGCGGTGGGGGCGTAGTCCGGCATGTCGGTCGATTCATAATTGAAGGTGACATCCTTCCAGACCTCGAGCGCGGCCTTCAGCGGCGTACAGGTCACCGCCGCCTTGGCGAGAATCTCCGGGCCTTCGTGCAGATAGTCGCGGCCTTCATTGCGCGCGAGGATCATCGCTTCCAGCGCGACCCGGTTGGCGGTTGCGCCGGCCTGGATGCCCATCGGATGGCCGATGGTCCCGCCGCCGAATTGCAGCACCACGTCCTCGCCCAGGTGGTCGAGCAGCTGATGCATCTGGCCGGCATGGATGCCGCCCGACGCCACCGGCATCAGCTTGTTGAGGCTGGCCCAATGCTGGTCGAAGAAGATGCCGTGCTCGAGCTTCGTCGGATTGTAGTCCTCGCGGCAGATATCGTAGTAGCCGCGCGTGGTGGCCGGATCGCCCTCGAGTTTGCCGACGACGGTGCCGGCATGGATGTGATCGACGCCTGCGAGCCGCATCCATTTCGTGATCACGCGGAACGAGACCCCGTGATTGCGTTGCCGCGTATAGGTCGAGTGCCCGGCGCGATGCAGGTGCAGGATCATGTCGTTGCGGCGCGCCCACTTCGCCATCGACTGAATCGCGGTATAGCCGATCACCAGATCGATCATGATGACCACGGAGCCAAGCTGCTTGGCGAATTCGGCGCGCTCGTACATGTCCTCCATGGTGCCGGCGGTGACGTTGAGATAGGTGCCCTTGATCTCGCCGCTCGCCACTGGCATGACCTTGCCCAAGGACGCCCAGGGCTGATCGAAGAAAATGCCGTGCTCCAGGCACATGGGGTTGTAGTCCTCGCGCAGGATATCGTAAAAGCCGTGGATCGTTGCCGGATCGCCTTCGAGCTTGCCCACGACCGTGCCCGCGTGAATGTGGTCCACGCCTGCAAGCCGCATCCATTTGGAGATCACGCGGAACGACAC
>JBKQQE010000541.1:0-6590 GCA_052326245.1 Xanthobacteraceae bacterium
CGTGGATGGCCGGGACAAGCCCGGCCATGACGGAAGGATCGGTTCACTAAAGAAGCCCTACGCCTGGTCGAGCCCGTACAGCGTGTGCAGCGTGCGCACCGCCAGCTCGGTGTAGGCGGCGTCGATCAGCAGCGAGAACTTGATCTCCGAGGTGGTGATGGCGCGGATGTTGATGTTGCGCTCGGACAATGCCTTGAAGGCCTGCGCGGCGACGCCGGCGTGGCTGCGCATGCCGATGCCGATCACCGAGACCTTGGCGACGTCGGTGGCGCTGTCCATGGCCTTGTAGCCGATGGTGTCGCGGGCCTTGGCGATGGTGTCCTTGGCGCGCGCGTATTCCGACGCCGGCACCGTGAAGGTGAGGTCGGTGGTGGCGCCGTCCTGGGACACGTTCTGCACGATCATGTCGACATTGATGTTGGCGTCGGCGAGCGGGCCGAAGATCGCGGCCGCCACCCCCGGCTTGTCGTCGATCTGGCGCACCGAGATTTGCGCCTCGTCCTTCGAAAAGGCGATGCCGGTAACGACTTCGGATTCCATGATCTCCTCCTCGTTGCAGATCAGCGTGCCTGGCGGCTGGTTGGCGTTGGGGTCGATGTCCTCGGGCTTGTCGAAACTGGAGCGCACGAAGATGCGAACGTTGTGCACCATCCCGAGTTCCACCGACCGCACCTGCAGCACCTTGGCGCCCTGCGACGCCAGTTCGAGCATTTCCTCGAACGCCACCCGCTCCATCCGGCGCGCCTTCGGCACCACCCGCGGATCGGTGGTGTAGACGCCGTCGACGTCGGTGTAGATGTCGCAGCGGTCGGCGTGGATCGCCGCGGCGATCGCCACCGCCGAGGTGTCGGAGCCGCCGCGGCCGAGCGTGGTGATGCGGCCGGTGGCCTCGTGGATGCCCTGGAAGCCGGCGATCACCGCGACCTCGCGGCGCTCCTTGAAGCGCTTGATCAGTTCGCTGCCGTCGATCTCGAGAATCCGCGCCGAGGCGTGGGCGTCGCTGGTCTTGATCGGAATCTGCCAGCCCTGCCAGGAGCGGGCCTGGATCCCGATCGCCTGCAGCGCGATCGCCAGCAGTCCCGACGTCACCTGTTCGCCGGAGGCGACCACCGCGTCGTATTCCCGCGCGTCGTGCATCGGCGAGGCTTCCGCGGCCCAGCCGACCAGCTCGTTGGTCTTGCCGGACATCGCGGAGACCACGACGGCGACCTCGTGTCCGGCGTCGACCTCGCGCTTGACGTGGCGCGCGACGTTGCGGATGCGTTCGATGTTGGCGACCGAGGTGCCGCCGAATTTCATCACAAGCCGGCTCATGGGTGTGACGCAGTCCTCCAGAGGGGAGCGGGTAGAGGCCGCGCAAAAAACGAGGCGCGCGGGCCAAAACGCGCGTATACAGAGCGCCGCCGCCGGGGGCAAGACAAGGCGGAATATTGGCGCCCGCAAAATCCGCACCGCGGAAACGGCCGGGAGCAGGGACCGAGAAGCAATCGGGAGCAGGGAGCACCGCCGCCGACATGGGCCGCTATATCGATCAGATCCTGCAACCGGGCGAACGGGTCCTCTATTCCACGACGCTGCACGCCATCATCTACCTGCCGGCGATCGCCGCCTGGCTGGTGGCGCTGGGCTGTTTTGTGCTCGTGGGCCAGACCGGCGCCGCCCTGATCTGGCTGGCCCCGGCCGGCCTCGCCGCCCTGCTGGCGCTGTACTGGACGGTGCGGGCCTGGTTCCGGCGCTGGACCACCGAGACCGATGTCACCACGCTGCGGGTCGTGCACAAGGCCGGCTTCATCCGGCGCCGGACCTTCGAGATGAACCTCGACAAGGTGGAAAGCGTGGATGTCGACCAGAGCATCCCCGGCCGGCTCCTGGGCTATGGCGACGTGACGATCCGGGGCGTCGGCGAAGGCTTCGAGACCATCCGGATGATCGCCTCGCCGCTCCAGTTCCGCAATCACATCACCGCGCGCTAGTGACCTGCACGGAACCGCGCAAGGAGCAAATTTTCAATAGAATCATGCGAGAATAGTCAGGATACAGTTTTTCCCGCCGCCCAAACCTGTCACAAGGACCCCATGCCTCCGAGCCCCCCCAGCTCCCAAGCGTCAAGCGTGGACCCCGCCGAGGTCGCGAAGTTTTCGCGGCTGTCCGAGCAATGGTGGGATCCGGCCGGCAAGATGGCGCCGCTGCACAAGATCAATCCGCTGCGGCTTGCCTATATCCGTGACGCCGCCGCCCGCAAGTTCGCCCGCAATGTCCGCAGCCTCAGCAGCCTGTCGGGGCTGCGCATGCTCGATATCGGCTGCGGCGCCGGGCTGTTGTGCGAGCCGTTCGCGCGGCTCGGCGCCCAGGTGGTGGGGATCGATCCGTCCGAGACCAATATCGCGGTGGCGCGGCTGCACGCCGCCAAATCCACGCTGTTGATCGACTATCGCTGCACCACCGTCGAGGAGATGGATCCGCGCGAGCGTTTCGACGTCGTGCTGGCGATGGAGGTGATCGAGCACGTCACCGATGTCGGGGCCTTTCTCGATCGCTGCGCCGCGCTGATGAAGCCGTCCGGGCTGCTGGCGGTGGCGACGCTGAACCGCAACTGGAAGAGCTTCGCGCTCGCCATCGTCGGCGCCGAATACGTGCTGGGATGGTTGCCGCGCGGCACCCATGAATGGGGCAAGTTCGTCACCCCCGAGGAGCTGGCGCACCACCTTGAGCGCAACCGCCTGGCGATCACCGAACAGACCGGCGTGGTGTTCAGCCCGTTCACCGATGCCTGGAGCCTGTCCTCCCGCCTCGACGTCAACTACATGGTGATCGCGGAAGCGGCCGGCTAATCCGACATGACCGCAGTCGCCTGGCTCTGGATTCCCTTCACGCTGATGGGGGCGGCGGCCCAGGTCGCCCGCAACGCCATGCAGCGCGGGCTGACCGGCCCGCTCGGGACCGTCGGCGCCACCCATATCCGGTTCCTGTTCGGCTTTCCGTTCTCGCTGTTGTTCCTCGTCGCCGTGCTCGCCGCGACGGGCGACCCGCTGCCCTCGCCGGGGCCGGCGTTCTGGCCCTGGCTCACGCTCGGCGCGGTGACGCAGATCGCGGCGACCGGCCTGATGCTGGCGGCGATGGCCGAGCGCTCCTTCGTGGTCACCACCGCCTATATCAAGACCGAGCCGGTGCAGGCCGCGCTGTTCGGCTTCGCCTTTCTCGGCGACATTCTGACGCTGTCGAAGGTGGTGGCGATCGTGATCGCCACGCTCGGCGTCGTGGTGACGGCGCTGCGCGGCGGCGCCGCGGGCCTTCGCAGCGTGCGGCCGACCGTGCTGGGGCTGGCGGCCGCCGCGGGCTTCGCGCTGTCCGCGGTGGGGTATCGCGGCGCCATTCTCGACATGCACGCCGCGTCGTTCGTCACCGCGGCGACCTCGACCCTGGTCTGCGGGCTGTTGCTGCAGACCGTGGTGCTGACCGGCTACCTGGCGTTGCGCGATCGCGCCGTGCTCAAAGCCATCATCCGGCTGTGGAAGCCCTCGATGTTCGCCGGCTTCATGGGCGCGTTCGCGTCGCAGTTCTGGTTTCTGGCCTTCGCGCTGACCGCGGTCGCCAATGTGCGGACGCTGGCGCTGGTTGAGGTGCTGTTCGCGCAGGGCGTCGCCTACTACTCGTTCAAGCAGGCGCTGTCGGCGCGCGAACTCGCCGGCATCGTCCTGATCGTGATCGGGGTGGGGCTGCTGCTGGGGTTCTAGAAGACGGCTTCCAGATCATACGACTCATGTTTCCGTCATGGCCGGGCTTGTCCCGGCCATCCACGTCTTGCTTGCCGCATAGCTGTGAAGTCGTGGATGCCCGGCACAAGGCCGGGCATGACGAATCAACGTAGGCAGAAAACCGCTCAATCGCTTCACCGCCAGCAGCACGGCGGGCCGCATGGTCAGTTGCGATCGTCCGGCACGATCGGCAGCGGCGCCACCTCGATACCCTCCTCGATCAGCGCGCGGGCTTCCTCGCCCGACGCCTCGCCATAGATCGGGCGGTGCTCGATGTCGCCGTAGTGCATCTTGCGGGCCTCGGTCGGAAACCCGGTGCCGACATTGTCCGCCTTGCTGACGATGTAGTCGCGCAGCTCCTTGAGCTTGGCGCGCAGCTCGCGCTCCTGGGGCGACACCAGCGCCACCGCATCGGCCGGCGCCTCGACGGCCGCCGGCACCGGCGCCTCGGTGGCCGCGGCGCCCTTTTTCGCCTTCGCCAGCCTTGGCGCCATGATCGCCTTTTCGATCGCGACCGAATTGCAGGTCGGACAATTCACCAGCTTGCGCTTGCGCTGGCTGTCATAGGCGGCCGAGCTCTGGAACCAGCTCTCGAAGGCGTGACCGTGGTCGCACCTGAGCGCGTAGCGGATCATGCCTTCCCCCGCACCAGCTGCAGATGGTTCGGCCCGCCGTCGGGATTGATCACCGAGAAGCGCCGGCCATGCTGCATGGAGGGAATGCTGCGGCGGACGCTCGCCACCATGGCGGGATCGATCCGCGCCATCACGATGCCGGGTTCGGCGCCGCCTTCCGCCAGCACGGTGCCCCACGGATCGACGATCAGCGAATGGCCGTAGGTCTCGCGGCCGTTCTCGTGCTTGCCGCCCTGGGCGGCGGCGAACACGAAACAGCCGGTCTCGATGGCGCGGGCGCGCATCAGCACGTGCCAGTGCGCCTCGCCGGTGCGGCGGGTGAACGCCGAGGGAATGGTGATGAAGGAGGCGCCGGCTTCGGCCAGCGCCCGGTACAGCGCGGGAAACCGCAGGTCGTAGCAGATCGACAGCCCGAGCCGGCCCCAGGGCAGGTCGGCCAGCACCGCGGCTTCGCCGGGCGCGTAGTTCGCCGATTCGCGATAGGCCTCGCCGTTGCCGAGGTCGACGTCGAACATGTGGATCTTGTCGTAGCGGGCGACGATCTCGCCGGCCGGATCGATCAGGAACGAGCGGTTGGCGGCGCGCTCGGAGCTCATGCGCACCGCCAGCGAGCCGACATGGACGAAGATCTTCAATTCGCGCGCCAGCGTCCGGTAGCCCGCCAGCGAGGCGTCGCGCTCCTCGTCCGCAAGCAGCGCGAACAGGGCCTTGCGGTTCTCCTGCATCAGGTTGCTCATTTCGGGCGTCAGCACGTAGTCGGCGCCGTCGCGGTGGGCCTGGCGGATCAGGGTTGCGGCCTGCGCGAAGCTCGCCTCCGGCGACAATGTCGTGCGCAGCTGGATCATGGCGGCGGTAAACGGCGCCGGCTGCTCCGCCGCGCCGCCCGCGCCGTGGTCCGCGGCGGCGGTCACGACGTGACCTGCTCGCCGGCGAGCAGGGCGTCCAGCGTGCCCGCGTGCTCCTGCGCGTAGAGGTCGTCGCAGCCGCCGACATGGGTGCCGTTGATGAAGATCTGCGGTACCGAAGTGCGGCCGTGGGCGCGGGCTACCATGGTCCTGCGGATTTCGCCGCCGTCCGAGACGTCGATTTCGCTGTAGGCGACGTTCTTGCGGGCGAGCAGCGCCTTGGCGGCGCGGCAATAGCCGCAGAACGGCGTCGTGTAGATTTCCACGGTGGCGGCGGTCATCGAGGGCCTCGGAACGGGTTTCGATCTAAGTCTATTTATATGTCTAAGCCTATTTATATGGGAGTTTGGAAGCTCTCGACAACCCGGGCGAACACCAGGACGTCGACCTGGGCGGCGCGGGCGCGCAGCAGCGCGCGGGCGCAGGCGTCCACCGTCGCCCCCGAGGTCAGCACGTCGTCGACCAGGACGACGTGGCGGCCCTCGATTTCGGCCCTGCGGTCCGCGGCCACCTGGAAGGCGCCCTGGACGTTCTGCGCCCGTTCGGTCTTGCTCAGCCCGACCTGCTGCCGCGTCGGCCTGACCCGGCGCAGCGCATCGGCGGCGAGCGGGACGCCCGCCTGCTGCTCGATCACCCGGGCCAGGATCCCGGACTGGTTGAACCGCCGGCTCCAGGCCCGGCGCCAGTACAGCGGCACCGGGACCAGCACATCGGCGTCACCGAGCAGGTCGCGTCCGGCGCGGGCCATCCAGCGCCCCATGGTCGGCGCCAGATCGGTGCGGTCCTGATATTTGAGGCCGTGCACGAGGCTCTTGGCGACGTCGTCGTAGCGCACCGCGGCGCGGGCGCGCTGGTAGGCGGGCGGCGCGGCGATCGCCTGCATCGACAGCAGCCCGGGCCCGGGATCGTAGACGAAGGGGATGCCGAGCCGCGGACAGTAGGGCGGCGCGATGAACGAGAGCCGGCTCCAGCAGCGGGCGCAGACGCCTTCGCCGGAGACCTCGTCGCGGCAGGCGACGCAGAGCGTCGGCAGGGCGATGTCGCGCGCCAGCCGGATCGCCGAACCGGCGGCGCCGGCGCAGCTCGAAAGCATTCCACGCAGGCGTTCGCCGAGCGAACGCGTGCTCACGGATTCGCCGTCCATGGTCAAGTTCCGCAGCGATGC
Organism: Xanthobacteraceae bacterium; assembly: GCA_052326245.1. GTDB lineage: Bacteria > Pseudomonadota > Alphaproteobacteria > Rhizobiales > Xanthobacteraceae > Bradyrhizobium_A. The sequence goes on from JBKQQE010000541.1 coordinate 6,461, forward strand.
CTGATCACGCTATCGTTGTGGCGATCCGCCGACAAGCGTGCCAAGAGAAGGGCCGCGCCAGGCCGCGCCAGCGCCTGCGCCGCGCCGCGGCCGCAAATGCGCGGCACGATGATGTCCAGGCAAAGGAAAT
>JBKQQE010000542.1:0-15267 GCA_052326245.1 Xanthobacteraceae bacterium
GCCGTACGGCCCGCTGGCCGGAAAGTCCGCCTCCATCAGCACGCGTCCGCGCGCATTGAGATGGCGTACATGGGGGTTCTGGATGAGCCCCGGTTTGATGTCGTCGAGCAGACCGATCTGGGCGAACAGCCGCTGCGTCTCCGCGTCGTAGGCGATGGCGCGCGGCAATCCGAGCAGCCCCTCATTGGCTTCGAGGACGGCGACCTTCACCCCGGCGATGCCGAGCAGGTTCGCCACCATCAACCCCACCGGCCCGGCGCCGACCACCGCGACCTCGACTTCACGGAGCGGCGCGCGCGCCGCAATGCTTTCCACAGCCAAGAGACTTTCCTCGCCTGAACGTCGACAGGGTCGACAATTATTTTTGAACATCATAGACAAAACGACTATATAGTCAATACGAGATTTGGGTTGGATCCCGAAGCTGGCCAAGCTGTTGTCGGGGCAGCCGGAATCGCGGCCCGGGATCTCGCAACACAAGGCAAGGGAGGATGCAGTGGCGACAAATCTGGTGCGTTTCGATGCTGGCAGCGGGCCCCGCTGGGGCGTGATCGTGGGAGCGGAGATCGCGCCGCTGGCAGGCGACTATCCGACCACGGCGGCCCTGATCGAACAGGGCGAGGCCGATTGGCGCGAGGCGCGCGGCCGCGACGCGCGCATCGCCGCGGATCAGGTGAAGATCCTGGCGCCGGTGACCACGCCTTGCCGGCTGTACTGCCAGGGCGCCAACTACCGCCAGCACATGATCGAATCCGGAATGGATCCGGATGCCAAGCTGTTCAACATGTTCTTCACCAAGGCCGACGCCTCGGTCTGCCCGTCCGGCGAGAAGGTGACGCGTCCCGCACACGTGAAATTGCTGGACTACGAGATCGAGCTCGCGCTGGTGTTTCGCCGTCCGATCTCATCGACAGTCACAGTGACGCGCGAAACGCTCCCGGACTATATCTTCGCAATCACCATCGCCAATGATCTCAGCGCGCGCGACGTGCAACTGCCGCAGACGCAGTTCTTCAAGGGCAAGAGCTACCGCGGATTCTGTCCGATCGGCCCGCGGCTCACCGTGCTGGAACGCGACGAATTTCCCCGCATCGACGATCTGGCGCTCGAGCTCGACGTCAACGGCGCGGCGCGGCAGCGCGACACCACCGCCAACCTGGTGTTCAAGCCCGCCGAGACGATCTCCGAGCTGTCGACCTTCGCCAACATCCTTCCCGGCGACGTGCTTTTGACCGGCACGCCGAGCGGCTGTGCGCTGCGGGTACCTCCTCCGCCAGTCCGCCGGCTGCTGCAGGTCCTGCCGGAGCGCGTGCTGTGGAAGCTGTTCCTCAACGGACAGGCGCGCCGGCCGCAATACCTCAAGCCCGGCGACCGGATTACCGCGCGGATCCGCAGCCGTGACGGCGCCATCGATCTCGGCGAGCAGGTGACCGACATCACCGGCTAGTGTGCGAGGGCTATGCGCCGCCGGCGACCCGTCGCGACTTCACAGCCCTTCCGGGCGCGGCAACCGCTTGCGCCGGCAGCCGCGCCAGCACGGACTTGACCTGCCGCGCGTCGAGCCCGATCGCGCGCAGGATCGCGGCGAGCGCGCCTTCGCGGTGCCCTGACGACAACCGGCCCTCGGCGATGGCGTTCAGTACCTGGAGCATGATGCCGACCACGACCTCCAGACCGAGTTCGGCACTTATGCCTCCGCGCGGAAGAGCTTTGACGTACCGCCTGATGTCTTCGAGCAGACGCCGGCGCGCGCCCTCGCCGACAGTCGCCGCAGCTGCGGCCATCCTCGCCGTGACACCGGCCCAACCGGGATCGGCGAGCGCCCGATCGATGAAGCAGCTGCAGCCGTAGGCAATGCGGAGCGCCGGATCGTCGATGGACAGCCGAACCGGCTGCAGCAGCTCGTCGATCGCCTTGAGCAACTCGTCAGCCACGGCAGCTGTCAATTCACGCAGATCGTTGAAGTGAACGTAGAACGTCCCCTTGGCGACCCCCGCTTCCCGCACCACGTCATCGACGGTGACCGATTCCACCGCCTGGCGCGCGAACAGCGCGCTCGCGGCGGCAACGAGCTGGGCACGGGTCCTTGCCCGCTTTTCGCGGCCGATTTCCGCGCGACGGATCGGATCGACATTGGCCATGCGCTGCGACTCGAGGATCAACTGTTCATTAGGTCAAAATGACCAAAACGTCCAGTGCCCCGCTTTTCGAAGCGCGCGATACAGCGCGGCAACCTCCGAGAGTCATTTTGCGAGCGCTTCCTAACCCGGCTTCCTGCCGCTCCTTCCCGAGCGGTGGGTGCCGCCGCGGTCGCCCTGCCGTCAGCATATTCAACCGCATCGGGCGAAGTTTCAGCCCGATGTGCGCCGTTCGGTGCGCCACTTCCTGGGCAAGCTCGGCGCGGACTAGTCGGCAGCCTTCCGGAATACCTCCTGAGCAGCCTCAGGCTTTGCCGAGAGCCGCACGCGCATCCTTCAAACCCAACGTCAGAGCAGACAAAGACTGGTTTCCTGCCTCATTCAGTTCTCGAAGCTTCTGTTCGGCCAACTCGGCGTCAGCACTCAGGTGCTTTAGAAGATCCGAGCTCTCGGTTCGGTGCTTCGCACTAAGAATCGCTGCGGTAGCGCTAAGCCCGTCGGCAAATTCGCGCCACGCCTTCTGCTGCGCCATCGCCTGATGTCGCAAAATCGCTTTCAGCCGCTCCTCGACCTTCCCGCCAAAGCCTTTTATGTTCTTGCTCAGCTCTGTCTCAAAAGCTTCCCACTCGGAATCAACCTGAACATTCACCTTATTCCAAGCCGCGTCACCAGACACTTTTTGCTTGCCGAATGTCTCTTGAAAGTCGTCGCGCAGTTTCCGCAACCCTGCCAGGGCCTGCTCAGCCTGTTGGCGCTGCGCGGCCTTGAGCCCGATGGCGGTGTCATGGAGGCAAGCAATCGCTGCATTCATCTCCGCCACCAGCGTTTTCGTCCAGTTTACATAGTAATCGAAGCGAGCAGTCTCATCCATCACCTATCTCCACGTATTGCCGGCCCTTGCGTGCGCGTCGCAGGCTTTTTGAACGAAGCAACTCTGCGCAAAAGGGCCATTGTCAGGAGGCTCCGGCATAAGTACCGGCCTCCAGCGATGTTAGCGGCACCTCGGCGCCGGCCGGCTCCTTGATCCGGAACCAGGCGACATAGAGCGCCGGCAGAAACAGCAGCGTCAGAACGGTGCCGACGATGATGCCGCCCATCATCGCGAAGGCCATCGGCCCCCAGAAGATCTCGCGCGCAATCGGAATCAGCGCCAGACTTGCGGCGGCCGCCGTCAGCATGATGGGCCGCATGCGCTGCTCCGTTGCCTCGACCACCGCCTCCCATGGCGGCTGGCCCGCTTTCCTCAGGTCTTCGATCTGCACGATCAAGATCACCGAGTTGCGGATCAGGATGCCGATCAAGGCCAAAGCGCCGAGGATCGCCACGAACCCGAGGGGTGCACCGCTTGGCAGCAGTGCCGCGACCACGCCGATCAGCGCAAGCGGCGCGACGGCGAAGACCAGGAACAGGCGCTGGAAGCTCTGCAGCTGGATCATCAGGATCGTCGCCATGATGAACAGCATCAGCGGAACCACCGCCGCGATCGGCGCCTGGCTCTTGGCACTTTCTTCGACGGCGCCGCCGACGGCCACCGAATAGCCAGCCGGCAGGCCCTTGCCGAATTCAGCCACCTGCGGCGCCAATTGATCCACCACGGTCTTCGGCTGCGCGGCGTCCAGTATGCCGGCCTTCAGCGTGATCGTGGGCAGGCGCGATCGGCGCCATATTGTCGGCTGCTCGATCTCGTAGCGCAGAGACGCGACCGCAGCCAGCGGCACCGATTGACCACCCGATCCCGACAACTGCAGGTCCCGGAGCGTTTCGACCGATGCGCGCTCCGCCGTGGTGGCGCGACCCACCACATTGACCAGGTAGATATCATCGCGCACCTGCGTGATCGACGCGCCGTCGAGAACTCCGTTCAGGGTTGTCGCAATGTCTTCGGAACTCACGCCGAGCTGGCGCGCCTTGTCCTGTATGACATCGACCTTGACCACCCGCGCCGGTTCCATCCAGTCGAACACAACGTGATCGAGGTGGGGATTGGTTCGCGCAATGCCGGCGAGTTTCTGGGAGAAGTCGCGGACCTTGGCTACATCGGGGCCGCTGACCCGGTACTGCACGGGACGCCCGACGGGCGGTCCGACCTCGAGCAGTTTGACGAAGGTGTCCGTACCCGGGAAGGTGGCCTTTAGATAGGCTTCGAGTTGCGCCTTGACGCGGTCGCGCACCTTGATGCCGCCCTTGGTCACGACGACGATCTGTCCGAACGAGATATTCGCGGTCTGCACGTCGAAGGACAGCAGGAACCGCGGAGCACCGATTCCCACATAGGTCGACCAATGGTCGACCCCGTCGTTACCTTGCAACTGCTCCCGCTCGAAGCGCCCGATCTGGGCGTTGGTTTCCATAATCGAGGCGTTCTGTGGCAGATTGAAGTCAACGACAAGTTCGTCGCGGTCCGACGACGGGAAGAACTGCTGCTGCACGAAGTTCATGCCGAAGACGGCAAGCCCGAATGAAATCACCGTCACCGCAATCGTGATCCAGCGGTGGTGCATGCAGACGGCAAGCACGCGGGAAAACGCGCTTTCCAGGCGACCTTTTCCGCCGCGGTGGCTTTTCATCGAGGCCGGGAGAATCGTAACTCCCAGCAGCGGTGTGAACAGCACCGCGACGATCCACGATACGATCAAGGAGACCGCAATCACGACGAACAACGTGAAGGTAAATTCGCCGGCGCTGCTGCTGTTGAGACCGATCGGAATGAAGCTGGTGACGGTGACCAGCGTGCCGGTCAACATCGGAAAGGCGGTTGACGTATAAACGTGAGTAGCGGCCCGTTCCAACGGGTCGCCCGCCTCCAGCCGCGCCACCATCATCTCGACCGCGATCATCGCATCGTCGACCAGAAGGCCAAGTGCGATGATCAATGCGCCGAGCGAGATACGCTGCAGCGAGATCCCGGTATATGCCATCACCACGAAGGTGATCGCGAGCACAAGCGGGATCGCGATCGCGACGACGAGACCGGCCCGCAGACCAAGGCTGAGAAAGCTGATGACAAGAACGATGATCACCGCCTCAAACAGCGCTTCCGTAAATCCCGAGACCGCGTGCTCCACCACCACGGGCTGATCCGCCACCAGATGCACGCCGACGCCAATTGGCAGGTCGGCAACGATCTTCGACATTTGCTCCTTCAGCGCCTCGCCGAACTTCAGGAGGTTGGCGCCGGTCTTCATCCCGATGGCAAGGGCGATCGCGGGCTGACCGTTGAGACGAAACAGCGTGGTCGGAGGATCGGCGTAACCGCGCGTGATAGTTGCCACATCCGTGAGCGGAAAAAAGCGGTCGTTGACCCGCAGATTGATCGCCTTCAGGCTCGCCTCCGAGGTAAATCGACCGTCGACCCGCACGCTGATGCGCTCCGGCCCCGCCTGGAGCACGCCGGACGGCGCCACCGCATTTTGCGCCTGCAGCGAGGCAATGATGGAACGGCTGTCGAGCCCCAGCGCCGCGATCTTCCGGGTCGAGAATTCCAGGTAGATTCTTTCATCCTGCGCGCCGAGAATGTCGACCTTGCCCACGTCCGGGACCATCAAGATCTTGGCGCGAGCCTCTTCGACCCGGTCGCGCAGCTGACGCTGGGTCAAGCCGTCGCTGGTGAAGGCGTAGATATTGCCGAAGACGTCGCCGAAGCGGTCGTTGAAGCCCGGCCCGATCACCCCTTGCGGGAAGTCGCCCTTGATGTCCGCGATCATGTTGCGCACGCGGGCCCAGGTCGGGGCCACGTCACTGGCCTTGGTGGTGTCACGCAGATAGACGAAGACCGTGGTTTGTCCGGCGACGGTCAAGCTCTTGGTGTAATCGAGCGACTCGAGTTCCTCGAGCTTCTTCTCGATCCGATCCGTCACCTGGCGCGTGACCTCCTCGGCAGAGGCGCCCGGCCATTGCGCCTGGATCACCATCGTCTTGACCGTGAAGGCAGGATCTTCCTCCCGGCCCAATTGCAGGTAGGAGAACAGACCCGCGGCCAGGAAGGCGATCATGAAATACCAGACCAGCGAACGATGCCCGAGCGCCCAGTCGGACAGATTGAACGATCTCATGGATTCGATTCCTGTTCGATTCGGACGTGCTGTCCTTGCTTCAGGCTATGGATTCCCGCTGTCACAACGCGAGTTCCGGCCACCAGGCCCGAGGTCACGCGCATTCCTCCTTCATCCCGAGAAAGCTCGATCCTGTGCAGTGAAACCGTGTCGCCCGGACCCTCGACCACCCACACGAAGGGCTCGCCATCCTTGGTGAGCACGGCCGACGCCGGCACCCGCAGGATGGAAGGCTTATCGCCGCCGAAACTTGCGGTTACGGTGGAACCCAGCCGAAATGTAGGGGGAGGATCATTCAAGGCGATGCGCACACGACGCATGCGGGTCGCCGGATCGGCTTCCGGCGCAATCTCACGTATCTCCCCCTCCACGTGCACCTTGGGAAGCAGTTCCAGACTTACCGTGAACGGAAGGCCTATGCGCAGGGGGACCGGAAAATCGGGGCCGATATCGACGACCGCTTCCTTGATATCGGGACGCGCGACTGTGACTACGCTCTGACCAGGCGATACCACTTGTCCTACTTCGGCGCCCACCGCGGTCACGACGCCGGCGAATTCGGCCTTCAACTGCGCGTAGCCAAGTTGCTCCACGGCCTTCGCGAGGTTGGACTGGGCACGAACCACCGATGCATGCGCCGCAGCCCGCCCCTGCTCTGCGCTGTCCAGCGTCGCCTTGGTCGTGGCATCGGTGGTGATCAGCGCCCGTTGCCGCCCCTCCGTCGCGGCCGCATTCGCAAGTTGAGCTCGGCTTCTGGAAAGCTCCGCATTGGCATTGCGCACGGCGAGTTCGAGGTCGGCGGGATCGGCCGCCGCGACGATCTGCCCTTCCTCGACCAGGTCTCCAACATTCACGGGCCGCGCCATGAGGCGATCGAGCATGCGGAAGCCGAGCTCCGCCTTGAATCGGGGCTCCACGGTGCCCACGGCAGACGTGATGCCCGATGGTGCCTGCTCGACAACGATCGACAGCACCGGCCGCACGGGCTCCGGCTTTGCCGCTTCTTTCTCGCAGCCGGCAGCAGCAAGCGCCAAACCAGATGCGCAAGCCACCATGATCGCGCGCTTTGTCATTCTTCCATAGCCTCGTTGTAAGTCACCTGCTCGCCCGAGCTGAGCAGTTTGCCGCCGTCGACGACGACGCGATCGCCCGGCATGAGTCCGCTCTTGACGACGACCATTTCCCATTCATGACTGTCGATCGCGATCGGCTTCAGCGACACGGTGTTGGTCGCCGGGTCGACAACCCAGACCGCGGGTTGCGAGCCCAGTGCCATCAACGCTGTCCACGGCAGCACAATTTGCCTGGAGGAAGTCAACTTGCCCGTACCCGTGACGGCGCTTCCAAGCGTCATCGCCGCGGGCGGATACTCGATCGCCAGCTTGACTCGAACCGTCGCGCTCTTCGGATCAACGGCAGGCGATACTTCGCGCACATGACTCGTTGCCGTAACGCTGTGATCCGAGACCAGCGCCAGCGAAATCTTGTCGCCACCGAGATGGTGAAAGACACTCGATTCGTTGACGTCGAAGACTGCGTCGCGATCGCCATCCTGCGCCAGCGTGAAAACTGGCTGAGCGGCCTGTACCACCTGGCCGACCTCAAGGCTGCGCGCGGTGATCACCCCTGGAGCCCCGGCCCGCAGTTCCGTATAGTCAAGGGCATCTTTCGCCGTGCCCAGCTGAGCCTTCGCCGTTTCGAGCGAACTTTCCGCGCTGCGGAGGCCTTCCTGTGCCTGATCGAATGCCGCGCGGGTCGTGAAGCCCTCGGAAATCAAGGTTTGCTGTCTCTCGAACGTCGTTCTCGCCACGCGGACCTGCGACTCTGCCGCCGCGACCGATGCAGTGGCAGCATCAACATCGGCCTGCTGCTCGGTCGGGTCGAGCCGCGCCAACACCTCGCCGGAGTCGACGTGCGAACCGACGTCCACCAGGCGGGCGATCACGCGGCCGCTCACGCGAAACGACAAGTCGGCCCGGAACCGGGCTCGAATTTCGCCGGTAAAAGTTATGTCGGTCTGGCGATTCTGCAGCCGCACGACTTCGGTGCGCACGAAGGCGGCGCGCTTGGTCGCGCCAGCGGGTCGATCCCCGCAGCCGCTTAGCGCCGGCACCACCAGCAGACCGATGGCCAATATCGCGTGCTTCCGCGGCCAACCGCGCCGGGCTCGGCAATCCATCGTGAAGCTTCCCCTCGCTGCTCGAACACTGACGCTTCTGCGATCCGCCCCGGACCGGGGCCGAAGCGACACTGCGTCGCAATAAATAAAACATACGGTATAGTTTACTTTGCGCCGCCGAACCCGGACTGTCAAGAGCCCCATCACATCCGTAGTGTCGGGAAACGACGGAATCGGGGGCAATGTGCGCGAGCGCAGTAAGCATTTGATGCGGTGGCGAGAATGACCGGGTGAGCCGTCGCTTCACTGGCCAACTCCGGGCGGTTCGAGCTTGACCTGCTCGAGGTGATCGTCGCCATCGACCACAAAGACGATGAAGGTCGGCTTGCCCTCTGCCTCGATCAAACCGCCGCTGATCGCTTTGCCCGAGGCCGCCTTCTCCGCGATCGCCACCGCGTCTGTCAGCTCCTGTCGAACCAGCCTCAGTGCCTTGAGGTTGCTGCGGTCCTCGGTTTCGAGATCCTTCAGCGACAGCGCCGTTCCATGAGGTGTAAGGGCTCCGGATTTCGCATCCACATCATCTTCCCAGACGTGACTGCCCTGCACCGTCCGGACGCGATAAACCGGCGCGCCCGACTGGCCGTCGAAGCTGACGTCGGCGATTCTTGCGCCGGCGTGCAGGCGCCCCGCGATCGCGAGCGCCCGGCACAGCGAGACCCGCGCTGCGTGAAACAGCGCGAGTTCCCGCATAGCCTCGTCGCCGTCGGTGTCCGCTGCTTCGCCCTGGGACACGGCGGGCGTCGCGACCGGCGAAGCGATCCCACAAACCGGCGCAAGCATCGGCAGCGTAGAGAGAATGGCTGCCGCCAGACAGGCATTCCACGTCGGTTTGCGGTTGCGATACGCTGCGTGCTTCATGTCAAGCCTCGGTGGTTTGATGCGGACCGCCGGACGCGCCCGCTATGGATGAGCAATCGACGGAAATTCAGGGCGTTGCGCTCCGCCACAACGCCCCTCGCGGTTGGTGCCCGACCTGAGCAACAGCCACGCGGCCGGGAGCAGGGTCCGGGATCGCCGCCTGCTCGAGCGCGGCGGGCCGGCTCTGCCGCGTCAGACTGGTGTCGATGACGACCTTCTCCGGTCCCTTGCGTCGTGACTCGATGCGAATGTTCAGTTTCTCGCCGAGCGGTACCTCGTCGTCAGGTGCCGGCGGAGGCGTGACATTCCACGTCACCGCGAACAGCAGCACGAGGAGAACACCTCCCACATAGGCAAAATACCGACCGATGGGCATGACGCGTCTTCCAGTGTTCCGATACAACGCAAACGTTTCGATTGGCGATTGAGCCTGCGCCCGTCTCCGGGGGATGACGGGTTGACTTACTCGCGGCCATTCTGCTCAAGGTCGAACGTGGAGACGCCGTCCGCACTGGTCGGACGAGCGAGCACCTCGGGGTGGCGAAGTGTGCGCAACGCGTCGTGGTAACCAGCGCGCCAATGGTCGTGCATCGAGAGGCGGGAAAACTCGTATTCCTTGGAGTGGCCTTCGTGGTTCTGCGCACGATAAATTAGATGGACGAGGTTGTGCACGTTGCGAGAGGCGGCAGTCCTGAGCAGCCTGACGTCCTCGTGCTCGCACAATTCTTCAGGCAGCCTGTTCACGAGAGTGGCCAGGGCTCGCTGCAGCCGGTGCACGCGCTTGAACTCGTCGGTGCTGGCTCGCGTGCGGCTTGAGTATTGAATCTCTTTTTGACGTGTAATCACCTCGTCCATATTGTGCGGAATCTGGCCCCGCGAGCTCCAGAGATCGACCTGAAATACAAGCGTGTCTTGACGCGCGCCACACTCGATCACCCACTGCAATGGCGTGTTGGATACGAGGCCACCGTCCCAATAGTGTTCGCCATCGATTTCCACCGCCGGAAAGCCCGGCGGCAGCGCCGCGCTCGCCATGATGTGCTCCGGCCGAATGGTGTGGGTGGTACTGTCAAAATAGACCAGATTAGCCGTCCTCACATTGACAGCCCCCGCACTGAATCGCGTCAAACCAGCGTTGAGGCGATCGAAATCGACCAGCCGTTCCAACGTCTTTTTCAACCCGCTTGTGTCGTAGAGGCTCGTGGCGCCAAGCGCTCCTCCCCCTTGCAGCCATGGCGCCAGCGGCCGAGCGGTAAAAAATCCGTTCGCGCCAAAGGCCGCCGCAAAATTCGCGCTCATCTGATTGAGCACATTGCGCGCGTGATCGCTGTTCGCCAGCTCGAGGAACGGATTGCTTGACCAAAGCGGCGGCGCGTCGAACGTTACCTGCGTCCAAAATTCGCGCAACCGAGCAACGCGGGTATCGGGCGAGTTGCCTGCAATGATGGCGCCGTTGATTGCTCCGATAGAGATTCCGGCAATCCAATTTGGATGGATGTCGGCTTCGGCCAGGGCCTGGTAGACGCCGCCCTGGTACGCCCCCAGGGCGCCGCCACCCTGCAACGACAACGCGACGCAATCGAATGGCAACCGCCGGTCAGCGGTTAAGTGTTGTGGTCGATACTGAACGTTCATCTTTGGAGTGCTCGTAGTTTTGCATATGAACCATATGTCCTGCCCGGCTCGGAACGACCGGTGAGAGCGCATGCCGCCGCCCGTCGGCCTATCCTTTAATTATACTATACCGTATATTTTGTTTTCCTTGCCTTTTTGTCATGACCATGTCAAGAGGAACTTGCACCCGCACAGACTCGTGATTGGGAAATTGACGATGGCGAAGAACAAAAGCTCGAAACGTGGCAGGCCGCCGATGCATCTTGCCGGCGACGCCGAAACGCGAATTCTCGATGCGGCGCAGCAGCTCTTTCTCGAGAAAGGCTTCCGCAGCACGAGCATCGATGAAATCGCCGAGATGGCTCCCGCGAGCAAACCGACGATCTATTCCCACTTTCCAGGGAAGGAGGCGCTTTTCACCGCGGTCATAGGCCGCGCGATCAATGGATTGACGACCCATGAGGGCATCACGCTCCAAGGCCGCACGATCCAGGACAAGCTCACCACGCTCGGCGTGGAGGTTGTGACACGCATCATCGAAGATATGCTCGACCTGACTCGCGCCACGATCGCGGAAGCGCGACGCTTTCCAGAGCTGAGCCGAACTGTCCACGAAGCTACGCGAGACCGCGCAGTTGGCGCGGTTTCACACCTTTTCAACGACGCAACCCAAAAATTCGCGCGAACCCCAAGAGGACCGTTCAGCGGCAAGCGAAAACTTGCCACGGCGCAGATCTTCATGGATCTCATTCTGCTTCCGATGCTGATGAGATCGCTGATGGGCGAGGATTTGAAGGATTTGAAGAAGGACTTGCCGTCCATCCTGCATGAAAGAGTCGGCTTCTTTCTTGCGGCTTGTGAGGCAGACTGGACGCAATAAATGGGATCCGGTCAGGCACTCGCTTTGACCAACTGAGCGCGAGCCGGATCAGGGTTGTCCGCAGCCTCACTCATCGTGGGAGCGAGCAGTCCGCCCACGCAAAACTTGATCATCTCATCGAAGGTCGGCGCAACGGCGATCACGCTGGACCGCGACGGGCTGAGATACGCGTCCAACGCCTGGAGCACGCAACAGGCCAGCGCGACTGGGCTTCCCTGCCGGAGCTCACCGCTCGTTTGTCCTGCCGCGATGATGGACCGTACAAGCCTCCCAATTCGGTCCGCGTACGACAGGGTGATTGGCCAACTCCCACGTACCGCCGCAGCCATCAATTCATGCAGCTTGCTGTCGTGCGCCCGCCGATTCTCGTGGAGTTCCGAGATTGTCCTCAACGCGGCCTCCAAACGCTGCAGGGGCGAGCCGCCGTCGCGAGCTGCATGTGTTGCCGCCGCCAATACCTGTTCGAACAGATCTGTCAGAACCGCTTCCTCGATCTCCTGACCTGATGAGAAGAAGCGATAGACGTTCGCCCGAGACATCGACGCTGCGCGCGCGATGTCCGCGACCGTCGTCTTCATGTAGCCGAGTTCGCGGAATAGTCGAATTGCCACGTTCACGATCCGTCGACGCGTGCACGATTCAGGCTGATGGGCGATTTGCATTATTTACGATAGACTCCGGCAGGAAATAGAACTGCGTCAAACCTGTTTGCGCCTTACGCGGAGAGCCTCATCCCGGTGGAATTGCCCAGCAATTCGAGGCGTCAGGCATCGCCAAAGTCACGTAGCGGATCCATTCTTTGGCATTGACGACGCCGTCGCTCGGGAATATATGTACTATACGGTTTAGTATAGCTTTCTTTGAGGACGAATGTCAATTCTGTTGTTTTTCGAGCCGGAAGGCCCAACTACCGTACTTGCGGCAGTGGACGTCAATCTGATTGTGGCCTTCGGATTGATCACCTTAAGCCTGTTGTTGGGCTTTGCTGCTTATCGGCTTGCCGGCGCATGTAACTGCGCCGCGGCGCGTCGTCCAAACGCATCGGGCTTCTTTCTGGCGGCTTGCGAGAAAGATTGCCCCCAGTGAACGACTGGTCACGCATGAGACCATTGCTATCACGCACCTGAGCTCAAATATGACGACGGGAAGCGAAACAACCTGTGTTGCCTGTGTTAACCGGGAGCGAGGCTTTTGCGGCGCGGTCGTGCCAGCCATCGGTCGGCCAGACAGTCAACTGCACGTGCGACGTTTTTGGTCGACTCGTCGGGGCGAACTGATCGTCAGCCGAAACAGAGTTGGTGACGAAGTTCTCGTGCTTTGCGAAGGCTGGGCCTTCCATTTCGTGCGCCTGCCGGATGGCCGGCGCCAGATCCTGAGCTTTTTGCTGCCGGGCGACCTGGTATCACCAATATTGGCGATCAGGGAGCGACTCGAGTTCTCGACAGAGGCCCTCACGGAGGTCCAGCTGAACGGCTTTCGGCGCACGGAAATCCAGACTGAATTGCCGACAAATGCCCGGATGACGCATGCCCTCTACGAAGCGTTTGCGGACGACCTGAGCGGGGCGATGCAACTGGCCGTGGTGCTCGGCCAGTACTCGGCGGAAGCGCGGTTGGCCCATCTCATTTTGCACCTGACGCAGCGTATCGCTGCTCGCAGCGTCATTCGAAGCGACCGGTACCAATTCCCCCTGCTTCAGCAGCACATCGCAGACGCACTCGGGATCACGGCGGTTCACGTGAACCGGACCATGCGGCTGTTCCGCGAACGCAATCTGATTGGCCTTTCAGGCGGGATCCTCGAGATCCTCGACCGGCGGGAGCTCGAGCGCCTTGGCCAGTGGCCGCGAGCGCCCGCGTGATACGGCACCGGGACAATGCGCCGCCACGTACCGCAACCGGCACTTTACCGCCATATTTTCACTTCCGTGGCAAGCGGACGGTATCCGCCCCTGAAAAGACGGGCAACTCTTCTCGAGATGCTCCCGCCGCTTGCCACTCTTCCAGCAATCAGAACGGCGAGATCAGCGCCAGCAGACGTTATATTCGCAAAATCCTTCTTCGCTCTTCTGCGGGGGAACGTACATTTTCGCATAGCTCCCGCTCACGTGCTTGGGCAGGTGCACGGCTTGCGGATGGTTTGCGCTTTTCGCCTGGGTATTGGCCTGCGCCGCCGCAGGCGCCGCCTGGATCAGCGGCACGAGCACCAGTGCGGCCACAGCGGCCGCAAAACGCCATTTGGTCTGCTTCACATGGATCGTCATGGTCATTGCTCTCCAAAGAGGTCTCTAACTTCGTGCCAGCCCGTTCAGCCTCGTGGCAAGAACGCCTGTGCACGCTGTCCAAGGTGGAGCGCATCGCCAGCAAAAATAATATCCGCTGTGATTGAATGATCTTTGCGTTTTCCGAGGAAATCGATGAGCTCGGCCAGATTTGCGGGGGGACTACCCAGGGAACGGCGCCGAGATCCAAGAAATGCGGGCGGCTCTGGCTGGTAGATCATGGCGCTCAGCCTTGATGCTTTTTTAGGGGACATCGATGGACTTGATTGGAACATTGGGCGTATTGGTCCGCGTCGTCGAGACCGGATCGTTTTCGGCGGTGTCACGCGAGCGCGGCCTCAGCCAGGCGGCGGTTGCAAGGCAGATCTCGCAGCTCGAGCAGCATTTCGGGGTGAGGCTGCTTCACCGGACGACACGGAAGCTCAGCCTCACCGAGGACGGCGATATCCTGCTCGGTCATGCCAGAATCGTGCTGGACGGCGTCGATACGATGGAAACCGAACTCGGCCGTCAAAGGTCCTCACCCGTCGGGCTTGTGCGCGTCGGGCTTCCGGTCGCGGCTTCGCCCTATATCGCGCCGCGGGTTTCGGGGCTGCTCACGAACTATCCCGGGCTGAAGATCGACCTCGTGGTCCATGATCGGTTTGGCGACATGATCGAAGACCGGCTCGATCTCGCCATACGGCCCGGCGAAATTACCGATGCCTCACTGGTTGTCCGAAGTGCCGGCACGTCCATTCCCGTCGTGGTCGCCGCTCCGGGCTATCTCAAGCAATATGGCGCTCCTTGCATTCCCGACGAGCTCGTGAACCACCGGTGCCTCGTGCACAACACGGGCCAGGACTCCAATCTATGGGAATTTGGAGCTGCCGAAGGCACGCAAAGCATCCGCATCGCGGGCGGATTTTCGGCTAACGATACCTCTGCCGTGCATCTTGCGGCGCGCAGCGGGTGTGGAATCGCCCTGCTGCCCATGATCGAGGTGTTCGATGACTTGCGCCGGGGCGATCTCGTACGGATCCTGAGCGATTTTTCGCTCCAGGGCGTACCGATCAGCATTGTCTATCCCTCGCGACGGCACCTGGCACCCCGGACGCGCCTGGTCATGGAATTCATACTCGAAGGAATCAAACAACTTCGCTCGACGCTTGCTGCGGTCGAGAGCTAACGAAAGCGTGCTCAGCATGGTGCCTCGGCCATTCTGATCGAAACGCGAGTCGGCGGTGGGCTCCGGTTGGAATTGATCGTGCGAACGCCTCAGACCT